>JANNEL010000025.1:0-1862 GCA_031378595.1 Alphaproteobacteria bacterium | reverse complement strand
GTCAAGGCCGCCCTCGAGCACGTTGCCGAGCGCATGCTCATCGGAGTCAACAAAGCGATGGCAGGGCGATTCTCGGTGGATGGTTGATGGTTACGTCAACCTACCGATCAACGAGGCTTTCGCGGTTCGCTTCGCGGGCTATGCCGAAAAGCGCGACGGCTTCATCAAGAGTCTGACCGCGCCGGGCTTTGCCGATCAGGACGACAAGAACCAGCAATATTTCCGCGGTTCGTTGCGTTTCGCACCCCCCGGCAGCGGGCTCGAGATAATCCTGCGCGCATCGCACTGGAATGATGACAGCAAGGGCAATGGCACGTTCAATGCCAAGGCGATCGGACAGTTCATCGATCCGGCGTTGGTCAGGGCGCCTGGCGGTACACTGAACGTTGGCGGCGCCACTTTCACCTTCCCGAACGGCTATAACGGGCGCTCCTTCCAAGGGACTTTCCAGCCCTATGGCACGTTCCGCGACGGACTTGTCGATATCAACGGTGCGGACATCGGCTATCCGGTCTATGGACCCTATCTCGTGCTGAACGATGCGCCTTCGAAGCAGCGCATCAAGTCGACGCAGATCTCGGCGGTGATCAACTACGACATCGGCGACACGCTGCGGTTGCGCTCGATCACGGGCTACAACAGGTTCGACGCCAATCGCAGCACCGACAATGACGGTACGCCTGCCAATTACGGCGTCGGATACTTCCTGACCGAGAACAAGGCATTCAGCCAGGAATTGCAGTTGCAATCGATCGGCGACGACCCGCTGAGCTACACGGTCGGCGCGTATTACCTGAACGATGAGGTTCCCGACGCCTTCCTGTCGGGCCGCACGCGCGGCTATTCGACGGCGGGCGCGCTTGCGAATGCGCCCGGCACTGGCGGATATCCGCTGTATTTCGGCAGCAATTTCACGACACTGCCCAGTTCCGGCGGTGCGATCGTCAATCCGCCCTCAACGGCGTTCATCACCCCGAATGCGAGCGACGCGTTCAATCCAAAGTCGTGGGCAAAGAACGTCAGCTATGCGGCTTATGCGCAATCGTCGTATACCTTTGCAGATCGGCTGACGATCACCGGTGGTGCGCGCTACACGATCGACAAGAAGGACTTGCGCTCGGCGCTTTCGACGCCCGGCCTCGCGCTTGGTGGCGGCTATCTCGGGTATCAGCCTTCGACCGACTTCAATCACACCTGCGACGGTGTGACCGCCGCCGATCCCTCATCAACCGCGACCGCCGCCGCCGTCGCCAACGCGCTCACAACGCGGTGCGGGCAGAAGACGTTCAAATACTCCACCTATCGTGTCGCGGCGGATTACAAGCTCAACGACGACGTCATGGTTTACGCCAGCTATTCGACCGGCAAGCACTCCGGTGGCTTCAGCTATTCGCCCATTACGAACTCGGCCGGGCAACCCCTGCCGCCCTACGATACCGAGAGCGTCGAGGCGATCGAGGCGGGCTTGAAGGGGACGTTCCTTGATCGTCGGCTCCAGTTCAACCTGGCGGCGTTCTACAACATCTACTCGGACCTGCAGGTACAAACGAGCTTCGCCAATCCGTTGGTTCCTAACAGCGTGATCACGCTGCTGAGCAACGGTGCCAAGAACAAGACGCCCGGTGTCGACCTGTCTGTCGTTGCCTTCCCTACGCCGAAGCTGCGGCTGAACCTCGCCGTGAACTACCTCCACGCGCGTGACGATCCGTTCCCCGTTTCGGTGACCAACAACGGCGTCTGCGGCGTCGTCGCGCCCGGTGGCACCTGCACGACGAACCCTGCGGTCCAACTGGGTTATCTCGGCGGCATTCTGCCCAATCCAGTTAGCAACCCGGGCCTGTTCGTTCCTGTCCGGGATGCGA
>JANNEL010000013.1:0-1729 GCA_031378595.1 Alphaproteobacteria bacterium | reverse complement strand
GAAGAGCGCGAAAAACGCGGGCTGAACGACGTTTATCTTCTGCGCGTCGAACAGTTCTATCCATACCCCGCGCGCTCGATGGTCACCGAACTCGGCCGCTTCCTGAAAGCCGACATCGTCTGGGCCCAGGAAGAACCGAAGAACATGGGCGGCTGGACCTTTATCGAACCCCACATCGAATGGGTCCTCAATCGCATCGGCGCCAAGAACGCGCGTGCCCGCTACGTCGGTCGTCCAGCCTCCGCTTCCCCCGCGGCAGGCCTCGGCAGCCGCCACCAAGCCGAGTTGAAGGCTCTGTTAGATGAGGCATTGGCGGTATGATCGACACTAACGCGACGCAGTCTGGGAGCGCGCCAACACTCTTGGATGAATTGAGATGACCCTCGAAATCCGCGTGCCTGGCCTTGGCGAATCCGTGACGGAGGCGACCGTCGCCAAATGGCTGAAGCAGCCAGGCGAAGCGGTGCGCGCCGACGAACCATTGGTCGAACTCGAAACCGACAAAGTGACCGTCGAAGTCCCGTCGCCGAGCGCCGGCGTGCTCTCCGAAATCCGCGTCCAGCCGGGCGCCACGATCGCCGTCGGCGGCGTGCTCGGGACGATTGGTGACGCGTCCGCCGGAGCCTCGGCGAAGGCGGAAGGGGCAGGGGCGACCGCTGCCCCGCCGAAGCCGCAGCCGCTCCCGCAAGCAGCACCAAAGCCGGTGCCAGCGCCCCCGCCGCCGCGTGCGCCCGTAGCGGCGGCACCTGTCGCGCCCTCAGCGCGCAAGCTTGCCGAAGAAGCAAACATCGCCCCAAGCGCGATCGCAGGCTCCGGCCGCGACGGCCGCGTGATGAAAGGCGACGTGCTTGCGGCGGTCGAAGCGCGCGCAAACGAACCGCGCCCGATGTACATCACGCCGTCAGGTCCGCGGCCGCACGCCGCCCGCGAAGAGCGCGTGCCGATGTCGCGCCTCCGCCGCACGATCGCGCTGCGCCTAAAAGAAGCGCAAAACACCGCGGCCCAACTCACGACTTTCAACGAAGTCGATATGTCCGGCGTCATGCACCTTCGCGCCGCCCACAAAGATACGTTCGAGAAGCGCTACGGCGTGCGCCTCGGCTTCATGAGCTTCTTCGTCAAAGCCTGCATCATCGCGCTGAAGGAAATTCCCTCCGTCAACGGCGAGATCGAAGGCGACGAGATCGTCTACAAGAACTACTACGACATCGGCGTCGCCGTCGGCACGGAGCGCGGCCTCGTCGTTCCCGTCTTGCGCGGCGCCGACGAATTGTCGTTCGCCGACATCGAAAAGAAGATCAACGACTTCGGCCTGCGCGCCCGCGACAACAAGCTGAAGCTTGAAGAACTGCAAGGCGGCACGTTCACGATCTCGAACGGCGGCGTCTACGGTTCGCTGATGTCGACGCCCATCCTGAACGTGCCGCAATCGGGCATTCTGGGCATGCACAAGATCGAACAACGCCCGGTCGCGATCGACGGCAAAGTCGAAATCCGCCCGATGATGTACATCGCGCTCTCCTACGACCATCGCCTGGTCGACGGCAAAGAAGCGGTAACGTTCCTCGTCCGCGTGAAGGAATGCCTAGAGGCGCCCGAACGCCTCGTCCTGGAAGTTTGATATGACCGACACGTACGACGCCGTCGTCATCGGCGGCGGCCCCGGCGGCTACAACGCCGCGATCCGCTTGGGCCAATTGGGAAAGCGCACGCTCTGCGTCGAAAAGCG
>JANNEL010000736.1:0-3753 GCA_031378595.1 Alphaproteobacteria bacterium | reverse complement strand
CGTCGCGCTCTATCTGTTGCTGGCGAGCCTCTTCATCACCCGCGTCACGACGGAGTTCGGCTGGACGCGCGGCGACCTCGCGCTCGCAGGCGCAGGCTCGTTCCTGGTGGCCGCCGTCGCGCTCGGCGTCATCGGCCGCCTGCTCGACCGGGTGGGCTTTCGCGCCGTCGTGCTCGTGTGCGTGCCGGCGCTCTGCATCATCTATTTCGGCCTGACGCAGGTGAACGGCTCGTTCCCGTTCTACGTCATGCTGCTGCTGGTCGGCGGCGTGTTCGGCGGCGGCACCGGCGCGATGGTCTACACGCGCCCCGTGATCGCTGCCTTCGACAAAAGCCGCGGCCTGGCGTTGGGCGTGTCGGCGTCGGGCACCTCGATCGCCTCGATCGTGGTGGCGCCGATCGTGGCCGCCATCATCGCCGCCTACGGCTGGCGCGCCGGCGCCTACGCGCTGATCGGCGTAACGGCGTTCGTGGGGCTGCCGCTCGCACTCTGGCTGATCGGCAGTGCGAAGGAAGCCCACGTCAGCGCCGCGGACGACCTCGCGGGCGACGACGGTGTCCCCGCAACCCTGCATGTGACGCTGGGCGAGGCGCTCCGCGGCCCCGCGTTCTGGCTGATCGCGGCGGCCCTCGTCGCGGTCAATATCCCGGGCTCGGGCGTCGTGGGGCAACTCGCACCCATGATCACCGACAAAGGCTTAAGCGAAACGCAATCGGGCCTCGCGATGTCGATCTACGCTGTCGGCCTGCTCATAGCCCGCATCGCCACAGGCTTCGCGCTCGACCGCTTCCCCGCGCCGAACGTCGCGGCCATAGCCACAGGCGTCCCCGCCATCGGCGCGGCGCTGCTCCTCGTGCCCGACCCGAACTTCGCACTGGCAGCGCTCGCGGTGCTCCTCATCGGCATGCAACAAGGCGCCGAGATCGACCTGCTCGCCTTCTTCGTCAGCCGCAACTTCGGAACGAAACACTACGGCAGCATCTACGGCGCCATCGCCATGGCCGGGGCGCTCGCCAGCGCCGCCGGCCTCATCCTCTTCGGCAAAGTCCACGACCTCACCAAAAGCTACGACGCCGCCCTCATCACCGGCGTGGTGGCCTTCCTGATCGGCGCAAGCGCGTTCTTCGCGCTCAGATTCGTGACCCAACCCACGACTGCACGCACGTAGCGTCGAGGACGGCAACTAGCCCTGGGAGCGCGGGCGTCCCGCCCGCTCTTGACCACGCGTCAACCGCACCGGCGCTGGATTGGATGAAGTGCGGGCGGGACGCCCGCGCTCCCAGGGCAAGCGCCTTCTGCGAGCCCGATGAGCCTTACGACATCACCAACCTGAATCTGTTGGACTTCGGCTCAAAGACGGCGTGTCATCACGAGCTCAGGGCCTAAAAGGAGAATCACGATGCGCCTGTCCCACACCATCGCACTCGCGCTATCGGTGCCGATCCCCCTTCTCCCGCGTCGAGCGGGAGAAGGTGTCGCGGTGCGCCCTCGGGCGCGGCGTGACGGGGCCCTCGTTCACTAACCTCAGTTCATATTCCCGGCGCCGACCGACGTGCTGCCCTTGCCGTCGGCGTTCTGCTTGCCGTGCAGGGAGAATGTCGAAACCTTGCCGTTGTGTTTTCCCGACGTGTAGACGAGACGGCCCCAGCAATCGGCTTCGGTGTTTTTGTCGTTCGTCGAGATGCAGGTCAAGAACACCTGCGACTTGCCGCCGTCGGCGTCTGTGCTGTTGCAGACGGATTGATTGGTCGCCCCGCTCGCGGGCGGAGCGGTAAAGCCGACGCAGTCGCCGGTGCTGTGCATCTTCGCACCCGACGCCCACACGACGTCCGTTTCGATCTTGTTCGTAGCGCCGACCACCGGCTTGCCGCCGGGTCCGGGCGCGACGACCATCATCACGTTTGTGCTCTTACCGGTGAACGTGAACGTCTCTGCGCTGGCGGGAACTGCGCTGAGCACAAACGCCGCCAATACCAAGAGTACTGTTCTCATCGTTATCACTCCCTTATCTCCCGCTCTGATGGCGAGAGTGACAGGTGCTTTAGCAGAAGCGGACAATCGCGCGTACGGAGAAATTCGCACAAACATGTTGACGCACGCGTCACCCGATGAAGCGGAGGGGGACACCTTCGCGTCGCCGATGTGAACGCCGCGCGCGCAATCAACCCAAGGATAGGAATCGCTTCCCGCGGTGCCGGTTCACCTCCGCCGCCGCACGGCTATATTCAGCCACCTTCGCTCTGCAGTTGAGCAGGCTCTTGACGCAGATCAAGCGATCGCCCGCCGACGCGACGCCTCACAGCGAATTGCCGCATCCCCGTTCGAAAACACCACCACCACGAAACGAATGTTCGCGCGCGCTCAGCGCTTGCGTCTCTATCTCAACTGTCATGGTCCGCCCCCGGTCCAACGCTCTCGCGTTGGCCGGAGGATAAACTCCGGCGGACCACCCACGACTTTGTCCCTGCACTGCACCGGCCATTGTTGCGTTCAGGCGTGGCGCCGGATGCCGGCAATCACGACCGGAGCTTGGTCGGGAAACCGTGCCGTCAGCGTGAGTTCCCCGCCCATCGCTTCGATGTGTTTTCGCAGCGTCGACAAATACAGATCCGTCGAGCTCTCGACCTGCGAAACGGTCGCCTGCTTGACGCCGAGCTTCTTCGCGAGCGCCGCCTGCGTGAAGTTCTGCGCCTTGCGGATCCTCGCGAGACTCACTTCCTCAAGCGCAAGGATTGCCACCTGCTTCTTGACCGCCGCGCGCTGCGCCGGCGTCAGCTTGGCCTTCATCTCCGCCAGCGTTTTGGCGCCGGCCACCTTCTGTCGCTTCGTCATTTGCTCTTTCCTACTTTGCACGGCACGTCCTACTCGTCTTTCTGCGCGGCCTCGTATTTTGCCATCCTCGTTTCGGCGAGCGCAATCAAGCGCTTGTAGAACGTCGCCGACGAGACGCCCGCTTTGTTCCCGGCCGCCAGAACGATCGAACGGCGTTTTCGGTCGAACGCAAACGCGACCCGCCAAACGCCCTCATCGGCGGCGAACCGGAACTCTTTCAGGTTCGCGATCTTCGAACCCTTCAGCGTGTCCACCTGCGGGCGCTTCGCCAGCGGGCCGAACCGTTCAAGGTGTTCGACCATCGCAAGCAGCTTGACCCGCACGTCGTCGCTGAAACTCTCGAACTCGCCCGCGAAATCATGTTGAAAGAGGACCGTCCAGCGCATGACCGGATATAGGCTAAGACCTATAATAAGTCAAGGCTTATATTTGGGAATCCGTCCCTTTGCCTCCAAAACCAACCCCTAACCGTCATGGCCGGGCTAGCTCTCCATCGACACGTCTGCCACTTCACCATCGTCCTGGAATCGAACGGAGAGAACATAGTTGGAGGCATTGTTCGGCAAGCCAAAGTCGAAGACATCGATGTTGTCTCCCCCTTCGGAACTCCAGGACTTTATCAATACCAGCGCGTTCAAGACCTGATCCGGCGTGGGACGTGCAACGCCGACTGTTCGCTGCCAGTACGCGCTCTCAACTTCCTCCAAATGGTGCGACACGAAAAGCGTAGGTCCTGATTCACCTTCCGGCTTCCCGTAGAGAGACTTGATTGCTCGCAAGGCGGCAGCACACCGCTCACCGAAAGCGTCCTGAGTCATCCAGGTCTCCATGACGAAGGGAAGAGATGGCACTCTTTCACACGCGCATGAGATTGAAAACGCGGCTCTAGCCCTGGGAGCGCGGGCGTCCCGCCCGCTCTTC
>JANNEL010000474.1:0-2881 GCA_031378595.1 Alphaproteobacteria bacterium | reverse complement strand
GATCGCGGCAATTGTTGTAGTCGGGATTAAGAGACAGGCATCGGTCGAAGTCGGCGAGCGCGCGGTCGAAAAAGCCAAGATCGCGCCAGACCATTCCGCGCCACATATAGATGGTCGCGTCCTTTGGGTTGCGTGCAATCGCTTTGTCAAAGTTGGAGAAGGCGGCCTCATAGTCGGCTTCATCGGCGGATTGTCCTCCGAGGACGGCGTAAGGAAGCGAAAGCGACGGGTCGAGTGCGATCGCCTTTCGTGCCGCGTTGTCCGCAAGCGCAAAAAAATCTCGATTAAGGTCGGTGCCGCTCAGCCAACTCGGCGCAATCCAATAGGCGGCCGCTAGCACCGCCCAGGCGCGGGCGAAGCCCGGATCAATCTCGATCGCACGCTCAAGCGCAGATATGCTGCGTTTGACGTTCTCCTGACCCCGCATGACGAAGCGTGCCTGCCCTTCGAGAAACAGCGCATAGGCGTCCGCATTTTCCGTGTCGGCGCTGCGGGTTGCCGGTGCGGTGATGGGCTGCGCACCGATGCGGCTCGACAATTGGTCCACGATCGCCTTGGTGATTTCGTCCTGAATGGCGAAGATGTTCTCCGTCGTCATCGTCCGGTCGAAGGTTTGCGACCACAAATGCTTGTCGGTTGTTGCATCGATCAGCTGAGCCGTAATGCGCACCGTGTCGCCCGCCTTGCGCACACTGCCTTCCAGAATGTGGCGCACATGAAGCTGCTTGGCGATCAGCGGTAGCCCGATCTTCTCTTGCCCCTTGAACTGGAACGACGAGGTGCGCGAGGCGACTTCGAGTCCCGCAACATTCGCGAGCACATTGAGAATTTCCTCGGCGATGCCTTGCGAGAAATACTCCTGGTCCTTGCCGGGCGAGAGGTCGGCGAAGGGCAGCACCGCGATCGAGGCGGCGGAGACCGCAGGCTCGGCCTTCGGCGCCGTCGCCGTTGTGACGGCGGTTGGCGGCGTCGTGAGTTGTACCACCACCGCGGCGAGCACCAACACCAACGCAGCCGCCAAAGCGAAGTCCGCCGTTTGCGGCTTGAAGCGCGCGACCTCGCTCGATGGTGAGGTTCGCTTGATGCCGTCCGGCGTGAACTCGAAGAACCAGCTGACGACGAGCACTATCGGAAAGCCGATGATCAGCAACGAGATGATCATGGTCGAGAACCAGTCGGGCAGCTTCATCGCGTCCTCTAGCGACAAAGCCACCTGCAGGATCACCCAGGCGGCGACGACGTAGGCGGACGCCACGCGGAGCACCTTGCGCCGCTGGAGTTCGCTCAGGAATTTCTGCATCAGTGAACCCGCCTGGAATCGCCCATGTATAGTCGTTTAGGCGTTGTAGCAGATGGCCTGAGAACTGGGTGCCGCATGACAGCCTCTCGCACATGTTGCGGTGCGGTGTGGCGCGCTTCGGTGCCTGGAATTTCATGCGGAGACCACGCGGGATGGTGCAGTTCGGCATCCACCGACAGGTAATCGTGTCCCCAATGGCGTACCGCCGTGCCCGCCGGTCGTATGTGAGCAACATGTGGAACGCGGATCAATGACCCGAAGCGGTCGTTAACCTGGCACGCGCTCGGTTTGGCATATCGCCACGAAGTTCTTCATACTCTGCTCCCAGCGAATTAGGGGAATCCGGATGCTGTTGCGCCGTGTAGTCGCGCACCTGCGTAAGCAGGAATGGACGGCCATTGCGATCGATTTTCTCATCGTCGTCGTCGGCGTCTTCATCGGGATACAGGTCGCGAATTGGAACGAGACCCGCAAGGATCGAAGAGTAGAACACGCGCTGTTGCAGCGGCTTCACATCGAAACGCGGGAGCTCCTCGCAATTACGCGCGAGGAGTTCCGTGTGCACCGGGAACGCGTGGCGCCTTCTGTGACTGCCAATCCCGTGCTGTTTTCTCAGGAGCCCGCACGCCCACTGACCGTCCGGGAGTGCGAATGGATCGCCGGATCCCACATTTACCGCAGGCCAACCGATGAGTTGCCGGTCCTCGATGAAATGGTCGCCACCGGCCAGATCAACCTGATTGAGGACCAAGAGGTGAAAGAACACTTGCGCAAGTACATTTTGTTCCGCGAACGCGAGCGCGGCAATCATGTCGAGAGAACAAACGAGCTTTTCAGACTCTATAGCCGTCACCCAGAACAGATAACCGTGGCTCGCGCGCCCCTGGAAGACGGCTATGAAGGGCGTTGGACGTTTCTCAGCGGGAAAGGATTCCGATGGGTGTTGAACTGTCATGTCGACAAGATGCGTGCAAGCGCGAGTTTCCTGAACGACTATGTCGACAACAGCGGGCGCAATGCCAATGTTCTCGAGACCTTTGCGCGAAGGGAAAAACAACTGGTCGCGCTGGAGGCCGTTCTCGCCGCCAAGCTTGGAATTCAGGCGCAACCTGAAATGCCAACTCCATGATCCTCAGCCGCGTCATCGAACATGTGAAGGCGCAAAACTGGTTTGCGGTCGCCATCGACTTCGTCATCGTCGTCGTCGGTGTCTTCATCGGCATTCAGGTCAGTAACTGGAATGAAGCGCGAAAGGCGCATGCCGCGGAAAAGCAGTTGCTTGAGCGCCTGCATCAGGATGTAGGCCTCGCTGAAAAGTTGATCGGGGGCAACCGTCAACGGCAGCCAGAGATGGTTATAAACCTGACAGCGGCGTACGAGAGGATCACGGGTAAAGGCGACGCTCCGCTCACGGCCCAGGAATGCAGTGCGATTGCGTCCTCTTTCATATCGTCGACGCGAATTCCCCTGCTGCCGGCGCTCGGCCTTCTGCAGGCAGGCCCCGGGTTCGGCTCAATATCCGATCCTGACTTGCGTGCATCCGTCGCGGCCTTGTCGCAGAGCGTTGAACAGATCGATGAC
>JANNEL010000694.1:0-4432 GCA_031378595.1 Alphaproteobacteria bacterium | reverse complement strand
ACGAGGAGCATGCTTTCGCGCGTGCGGCGCGCGACACCGCCCAACGTCCGCCCGGCCGGCGAGGGGCGGATGAAGGCGTTCGGATCTTGTGCGAGTTTCACCATGCGCGTCTTGTCGCCCAGGATCGAGCCGCCGGACCGGCGCGAGGAGGGATCGACGGCGAGCACGGCGACGCGGTGTCCCTGCCCGGTCAACCATGTCCCCAGCGCTTCAACGAAAGTTGATTTTCCAACGCCCGGCGCACCCGACAGGCCGATGCGCAGCGCCCCACCGCTCAGCGGTAGTGCTGCGTTCACCAACTGTGTTGCGGCACCTTCGTCTTTGTTACGGCTTGATTCGATAAGTGTGATCGCCTTGGCCAACGCGCGGCGATCGCCTGCAACCAGAGCGTCCTTTAAGTCCTTGATTTTGGCGTCTTGCGATGAATGGACGTTCATGATTTTGGTGACGATTGCTGCTTGAACATCGCCTTCGACTTCCGCCACAATTCAAACATGGTGGCCGACGATATAGGCGGCCCCAATCGAACGCTACGTTCAATCGCCTGCCCACAATCGAGGTTGTTCAATCGATGCTGAAACGTTTGTTGCTTGCGACCACGATCGCGCTTTTGCCCGTCACCGCGTCCGCCGAGGAAGCGTCGATGACGCCTGCCGCTGCGCCGGCACAGCCCGCGGGGCCGACCAGCACCGTGCAGCTTGTCTGGCAGGTTTATCTGGGCGGGTTCAATCTGGGGAATGTCGGCATCAAGTCCAGCTTCACCGGCAACGGCTACTCGGCCGTGTCGCGGTTGAAGACGGCGGGCGTCGTCAACTCGTTCTACGAAGCGGTGATCGACGCGAACTCGGCCGGTACGGTCGCCGGTGCTGCGTTGCAGCCGAAGAAATATGCGTCGAACACGGTCAATGAAAAGCAGAGCCAGCGGGTCGATCTGACCTACACCGCTTCCGGCATCCAGCTCGATGCGGAACCTGCGTACAACACGAACCGTTTTCCGGTTTCCGACGACCAGAAGCGCGGCACGCTCGATCCGCTGTCCGGCCTCGTCTATTCGATGTCGGGCGTATCGCATTCGGCGGCCAAGCCTTGCGGGGACACGGTGCGCGTGTTCGACGGGCGGCGGCGCTACGACATCGAGCTCACGCCCGCGGGACAAGACAAGCTGAAGACCGACGGCGGCTACAGCGGGCCGGCGCAGAAGTGCACGATCGTTTATAAGCAGCTCGCGGGCTTTAAGCCGAACCTGAATAAAGGCAAGTCGATCCCTGTGATCACCGTCTGGTTCGCTTCGATCGAAAGCAGCGCCGGCGGGCCGGTGAAGACGTTCATCGTGCCGGTCAAAATGATGACCGAGACGCCCTATGGCGTGGCGCTTGCGCACGCCCGCAAGATCACGGTCGACGGTACGCAGAAGACCAGTTGAGAAAATTGACTCGATCGAATCCGTTACAGCGTTACAACGGCGGGTTTCCGCCGTTGTTGGCGTTACACTGACGTTACATTGGTGTTGTTTGTAACGCATCGACGCTCTCCTCGGCTGGGGCAACATCCACGAGATAGCGCGAAAACGCGTCAATGAGCGCCTCGCCGCGGTAGCCGCGCGCAACAGCGCCATCGAGCTTGCGCACGAGGCCGGGACGAATACCGAAATTTGCTAAACGCTCCGCCAAATGGCGCGGGGACAGCGGGCGGCCGCGAAAGGCGGTGGCCCACGGCCGCTCCGGATCGGCGGTCAGCTTGGCCAACATGTCGGTCGAACCTATGCGGACGCGTTCGTCGACCGAGCAGAGGTCGCGGATGTCGCGCAGCAGCGCGAGATTCGACGCGGGCGGCGGTGCTGCGGCCGTGAACAGCGCCGCCGCTTCGGCAGCACGGCGGCCCACGCCTTCGCCAATGTTGCGCGCCAGCATGAGTAAGGGGTGCCAATTTTCACCGGTGCTTGCGGCGGCACCTGCGCCGCGCATTTTCCCGGCAAGCGCCAAGGCCGCCGCTTGCATCTTCGCGCGGAGGATGAGGACGTGCGGCGGTGGATCGATCAGGCCGATGCTTGGCCGCGTTTGGCCGGACGGGGCCGGTGCCATACGGACAACGACGGACCTGAGGCGCAGATCTTCGGGCAACACGGATGTCGTGGCGACGGCGGCCGGCGCAAAACAGGTGCTGCGGCCGCTTTCGTTGCGCCGCGTGCGGGCGGTCAGGAACGTCGCGTCGCGGTAGGCGCCCGCGGTCATCAGCGTGCGCATGTCGCGCCGATAGAGCGTGCCGCCGGTGATGTCGTCGATGAGCAACGTCGGTCTTTCGCCGGCCAGAACCGGGAGAACCTGTGAGGCGATCGCGCGCGACAGGATCAGCGGCGACGGCGTTAGCCAGGCGATCAGTCTGAGCGCGCGGGTGTGATCGGCGCGCGCATCGATGCCGTGCAAGATGAGGCGCGGCGACATGTCGAACAGGGTCGTTTGATTGCGCATGCACCAGGCGTGCAGGCACCAAAGCGCCATCGTTTCGACGGCAGCCGTCGGTTCGGCAAGTTGACTGCCGAGCAGCGTGCAAACCTCGCCGAAGAGCGTTAGCGGATCGACCGCGCCCGGCCACGGCGCCAGCGCACGCGGCCCCTGCCCCGCGTTCGACGGCCACGCGAGCGCCTTGGCCCTTCGCAACGCAACCTCGGCGCAGGCGAGCAGCGCGCGCTTCGGAAGGTTCGACGGCAACGGCCGGGTGAGATCGGGCGAAGGGTCCACGACGCCGACCGCGGCGACGCCGCAACGGGAGATCAGTTCGGCGTGGCGGTGCGCGCGCTCAAGGCCGCCCGCGGACGCTTCCGGCCAGACGACGACCGACCGCTGTGCGAGCGCTGCGAACGACGCCGTCAGCGCCGCGTCGTCTTGCGGCGCGCAGCCCTCCGGCAACATGGCCTTGCCGAACCTATGAAGTTCGAAAGCCGGATCGAGCGCGCCGCTCAGCGCACGCTTGCCGTAAACGACGAGAATGGGCCACGCGGGGTTGGGCGGGACGCCCGTGAAGTCGGGTTGTTCGGGCGGGACGATGGGGGCCTCCCTGCGTCGCGAAGGTCAAAGTGTCGCTATAGAACAAAATAGGAACTTTGTCAAGACAAACTTATCGATGCGAGCGCGGAAGTGATATCGTTGTTGGGATGCAAACACACGCGGTCAGTCAGCGCCCGGCGTTGATTTTGCCGTCGCACCCTGGGTAGGCCGCGCACCCGAAAAACGATCCATAGCGGCCACTTCTGCGACGTGTCTGCTGTCCGCACTTTGGACACGGTGGACCGCTTACGGGCGCATCATCTGTTTTCTGGTCGGCGAAGGGTTTTTCAATGCTTTGCAGCCAGTCGCACGCGCCCTCGCATTTGTCGGACGCTGCAACGCGCTCCCAAGGCGCGCTCGCGCCACGCCAATCCCGGTCCTTCCGGTCTATTGTTTGAGCGGCAACCTCCGCCGGCGGATGCGTTCGCGCTCGATCACGACGATGCTTTGAGCGATATCAGCCTCGGTGAGAGTCGCCAGAACTTCCTTCATTCGCGCGACCACGTCGTGCTCGTTCCAGTCACCGTCGCGGAACAAAATGACGCCAGGCTCGGCTGCCTGCGTGGCGGCGAGCAGGCGCGGGTAGTCAAGGTCCGCCGTTATCACGGTTCGTCCCTCGCGCTTGGCGTGGCTCAGAATAGTTTCGTCGGATGCCTCTGCGAGGCCGATCGTCAGCGCGTGAACCGCATCATGACCACGATCGACCAACCACGCCGCCAATGCCGGAGACAGCGGCATGTCGACGATAAACTTCACTCGGCAGGTTCTGCCGGTGAAAGGGCAATCGTCTCATCCTCGGCGAGAAAGGCGGCGTAGCGTAGCGCCTCATCGATGTCTGCGGACTCGAGATATGGGTAGGCCTTCAGGATGGAGTCGCGTGTTTCGCCCGCAGCAAGCAGGCCGAGCAGGCGCGCTACCGGAAACCGCAGACCGCGAATGCATGGTTTTCCCGTGCAAACCGCAGGATCGATGGTGATGCGTGTGAAGGTCATGGTGAAAGAATAGCCGCTTGATCGAGTTTCGGCCAGTGCCCGCAATAAGCCCTGCCCAACGCTTCGACCTGGTGAATGCGCCGCTAACCACGCCCAGTAAGCGAGCGTTTAATTGGGGGCGATATGCTTGGCTTGGGGTACCAGCGGAGGAGCTTTGCCCATGAGCATGAATCTCAGCCTGAAACACGCGAGCGAGTTGGAACTGGCGCGGATGGCGCGCGAGGGCGTCGATGAGGACGTCTTGATGGGCGCGGACGATGCGCTTGAGCTCGATAAGTCTTGGCATGTGTTGCACTACGTGTTCACAGGCAAGGCGTGGGATGGGGCGATGCCGGCGGCGGCGCTGCTGTCGGGCGGGCGCGAGGTGGGCGACGATCTGGGTTACGGCCCTGCCCG
>JANNEL010000691.1:0-1860 GCA_031378595.1 Alphaproteobacteria bacterium | reverse complement strand
GGGGCAGGGCTCGTGCACGCGCTGCAAATCCGCACGAAGGCCGGCGGATGGCATAAAGGCCTCGCCGCCGCCGAGCAGGAATTGCGCCGTGCGCTGGTCCACGGATTGCAGCAAGCCGAAGTCGATCGCGAAGCCTTGGAGCAGCAATCGCCTTACAAACTTGTCGCCGCGAACGAAAACACGCGATCGAACGCCGACGTTGCGGACCTCATCATGGGCTCGCTCGAAGCGAACCGCGTGCCGACCGACGCGAAGACCGACCTCGCGCTCTATAGCGCCAGCATCAAAGGCCTGAAGGCGCAAACCACGACGCAGGTGCTAAAGGCGTCCATGGGCAACGGCGGTCCGCCGCTCATCTTCTTCACCAGCTCGCAAGCCCCCGCCGGCGGCGCCGACGCAATCCGCGCGGCCTACCTCGCCAGCACGAAGGTCCCGGTCGCAGCGCCGCCCGCAAGCACGATCAAAGAGTTCAGCTACCGCGACTTCGGTCCGAAAGGTGTCGTCGCCGAACGCAAGGCGCTCGTCGATTTGGGCGCGACCCTCGTGCGCTTCCAGAACGGCGTGAAGCTGAACGTCAAATCGACAGCGTTCGAAAAGGACAAGGTCAGCGTCATCGTACGCTTTGCCGGCGGCTATCTGGCGCTGCCGAAGACAAAGCGCGGCGTCGCCTGGGCGCTGCCGTTCGCGTTCGTCGAAGGCGGGCTCGGCAAGCTCGAAATCGGCGAATTGGAGCAAACGGAGCCCGGCCAATTCGCCGGCATCAATCTCGACCTCGATGAGGACGTCTACCAACTTTCCGGCGACACGGTCGAACGCGACGTGCTGCTGCAGTTGCGCGTGCTCGCGGCCTTCTTCACCGACCCCGCGTATAGACCGGACGGGCTGCGCCGCCTGCAGTCCGCGGGCGACGGGCAGTTGCGCGAGCAGTCGTCGACGCCGATGGGCGTGCTCGCACGCGAAATCCCGGCAATCGTCCACGACAACGATCCGCGCTGGGCGGCGGCCTCGCTCGACGACATGCGCGCGCTCACCATGGACGACATCAAAGCCGCGATGACACCCTCGCTCGTCGGTGCGCCGGTTGAAGTCACGATCGTGGGCCACGTGAAGGTCGAAGACGCCATCGCAGCAACCGCGCAAACGTTCGGCGCGCTGCCGCCGCGCCCCGCCACATTCAAACTGCCCGACGGCGCGCGCGACGTGCGCTTCCCGGCAAAGCGCCGCGCGATCGAGTTGCGCCACAACGGCCGCGAAGACCAAACCGCGGTCGCGGTTGCCTTCCCCGGCCCCGACGTCTTCAGCGACGTCCGCCGCGAACGCGCGCTCGCGATCATGAGCGAAATCCTGCAACTGCGCCTGCTCGACGAAGTGCGCGAGAAGCAGGGTGGCACGTACGTGCCGTTCGGCTCCGCTTACTCGTCGCAAGCGCTGAAGGGCTACGGCTACATCCTGGCCGGCGTGGAACCGAAGCCCGACCAGGTCGACCTCTTCTTCACGACCTTGGATGAGATCGTGGTGGAACTGGCGAGCGCGCCCGTATCGAAAGACCTACTCGAACGCGCCCGCAAACCCGTGCTCTACCAACACTACGCCTCGGAATCGACGAACGCGTATTGGATCGGCGCCCTGCAAGACATCCAATCCGATCCGCGCAACCTCGATCGTGTTCGAACCGTGATGGACGATTACGCGACGATCACCGCCGAAGACGTGGCCGCAGCCGCGAAAGCGTTCTTGGACAACAAACGCCGGATCGATATTCGCGTTCTCCCACGTTGAAGAAGAGGCTGTGACCCTGGGACCGCGGACGTCCTCGTCCGCTCTTGTTAAGATTCCGAGGCCTAAAGAGCGGACGAGGAC
>JANNEL010000676.1:0-11702 GCA_031378595.1 Alphaproteobacteria bacterium | reverse complement strand
GCAGACCGGCGCGCAGGCGGCGCAGGTCGGAGGCGGTGTTGTAGCTACCGGTCGGGTTGTTCGGGTTGGCGACGAAGCAGATCTTCGTCTTCGCGCTGGCGCGGCGGAGCAGCGCGTCGACGTCGGTGATGAGGTCGGGCTCTGCCACCGCGACGGGCGTTGCGCTCGCGGCCAACGCGGCCAGTTTGTAAACGAGGAAGCCGTGTTCGCTGTAGAGCACCTCGTCGCCGGGGCCGGCGTAGATTTGCGGCAGCAGGTGTAGGATCTCGTCCGAGCCGTTGCCGCAGACGATGCGGTCGGGGTTCAAGCCGAATGCTTCGCCGATCGCCCGGCGCAGTTCGGCGGCGCCGCTTTCGGGGTAGAGGTGCATGCTCGCGGCGGCGGACTTGTAGGCTTCGACGGCGGCGGGGCTTGGGCCCAACGGCGACTCGTTTGAGGACATTTTGAAAACGCGCGCGGTGCCGCCCGCGGTCGCGCGGCCGCCGACGTAAGGGGCAATGTCCAAGATGCCGGGAACGGGTTTCATTCACCCTCTTTAGAACATCGATTGCGTTAAAGAAAACGTTGACTTGGGGCTGCGGCGGACCCTCAATCGCCCGCTTTTCGCAGACGGAGCGACTCAGGCCTACCTATGTCACAGCTGTTTCAGCCCTTATCGGCCGCGACCGGCGATGCCGGTGAAACGCACACGTTTGCGGCGCTGAAGCTCGACTCCGGCGAGACGCTGTCGCCAGTCACGATCGCGTGGAAGACGTTCGGCGCGCTGAACGCGTCGAAGTCGAATGCGTTTCTGATCTGCCATGCGCTGACCGGCGATCAGTATGCGGCGGGCACGCACCCCGTTACGGGCAAGCCCGGATGGTGGGCTTCGATGGTGGGGCCTGGCCTTCCGATCGATACGAACCGCTTTCACGTGATCTGCGTCAACGTGATCGGCGGGTGCATGGGATCGTCCGGGCCGCATGCAATGAACCCTTCGACGGGCGCGCCTTACGGTTTGAGTTTTCCGGTGATCACCATTCGTGACATGGTGCGCGCGCAGGCGATGCTGCTCGATCATCTGGGCATCGAGAGTTTGTTCTGTGCGGCCGGCGGCTCCATGGGCGGGATGCAGGTGCTGCAATGGGCTGCGAGCTATCCTAAGCGTGTGTTCGCGGCACTGCCGCTCGCGACCGCGGCGCGGCATTCGGCGCAGAACATCGCGTTCCACGAAGTGGGGCGTCAGGCGATCATGGCCGACCCGGATTGGGCGGGCGGCGACTACATCGCGAAAGGCACGAACCCGAAGAAGGGGCTCGCCGTCGCGCGCATGGCCGCGCACATCACGTATCTTTCGGAAGCAGCGCTGCATCGCAAGTTTGGGCGCAACCTGCAGAACCGCGACGCCGTCTCCTATGCGTTCGATGCGGATTTTCAGGTGGAGAGCTATTTGCGGCATCAGGGTTTGACGTTCGTCGACCGGTTCGACGCGAACGCCTATCTCTACATCACGCGCGCGATGGACTATTTCGACTTGGCGGCGGACTACGGCGGCGGGTTGGCGAATGCGTTTAAAGGGGCGGCGACGCGCTTTTGCATTGCCTCGTTCACATCGGATTGGCTGTTCCCGACAACGGAATCGAAGAAGGTCGTGCATGCGCTGAACGCGGCGGGTGCGAATGTCAGCTTTGTCGAGTTCGCGACGGACAAGGGGCACGACGCGTTCCTGCTGGAGGAGCCTGAAATGTTCAAGACGCTGCGCGGCTTTATCGACGCCGCTGCGGCCGCAAGGGGCTTGTGACGCATGCTCGCCAAACCGCCAGCGCTACGTCCCGAACTGCTGCGGATTGCCGACATGGTGACGCCGTCGGCGCGCGTGCTCGACATCGGCTGCGGCGGCGGTGAGCTGATCGATTATCTCGCGCGAACGAAAGCCGTCGACGCGCGCGGGATCGAGCTTAGCCAAGCGGGCGTGAATGCGTGCGTGGCGAAGGGGTTGCCGGTCATTCAAGGCGACGCCGACGCCGACCTGAGCGACTATCCCGCGCACTCGTTCGACTTTGCGATCTTGAGCCAGACGATCCAGGCCACGCACAAGCCGAAGGAAGTGTTGGAGCAGCTGCTGCGCATCGGCAAGCGCGTGATTGTTTCGTTTCCGAATTTCGGGTTCTGGAAGGTGCGCCTGAAGCTGGCGCTGACCGGGCGGATGCCGCGGACGGGTGTGCTGAACTACGCCTGGCACGAGACGCCGAACATTCATCTCTGCACGATCGCGGACTTCGTGGCGCTGACGCGCGAGATCGATGCCACGATCGAGCAGTCGCTGGCGGTCAACGAAAGCGGCGACGTGCGCGAGCTCAGCGAGCCTGGTTATTGGGATAATTTGACCGCCGAGGGCGCGATCTTCCTGTTGGCACGGCGCGCTTCGTAACCAGCACGGGTCTTGCCGGTACGCGCTGGCGCAAGCCGCGGTCGGGAGCGAGCGCGATGACTTCCTTCGTCAATTCCATCAGATGAACGCCGGCCAGTTGCGGCCAAACACGTTGGCCCCAACGTTCCCAGCGCATGCCGTTGCGTACCAGAAAGCCCGCGCCGAACGGCGGCATGTGCAGGCACGTCGTCGATGCGGTCGGCGTGAACATCGCGTCGGTGAGCAGGCGGTTCAATTGCGCGCGCGAGAACGGGCGGCCGTGACCGAACGGCGTTGTTTCGACTTGGGCCCATAGGCTGGTGCGGTTTGGGGCTATGACGACAACGCGGCCGGACGGCGTGAGCACGCGCCAGATTTGGCGGAGCAAAGGCCGCAGCGTTTCCGTGGTCTCGAGCAGATGGGCGACGACGATACGGTCGATCGAGGCATCGGGGAGCGGCAGTGCGCTTTCGTCGGCAAGTCCGGTGAGGTTCGCGGTTTGCGACGGCCAGTAGGCGACGCCTTGCTGGGCCGGCATCAAAGCGATCACGCGGTCCGCTTCACCTTGGAACGGACGCAGATACGGCGTCGCGTAGCCCAAGCCCAGAACCGACATGCCTTTGACGTTCGGCCAGACTTCGCGCAGGCGCGTGCGGATGTAGCGGCGCGCGATTTGGCCGAGTTCCCGCTCGTAAAAGGCATGGAGCTCGCTGGCGTCAAGGTGCATGGCGGACCGTCAACCAGCTGCCTCGGACGCCGTCTTCTTCTTCAAGTGCCTGATCCAGCGCGCATCGAGGTTGGCGATCGGGAAATAGATGAACACGTCGGTCGTGCCGAACTGATGGTCGATCACTGCGCCGTCGCCGATTTGTGCACCCGAACGGCAGTAGCCTTTTACCAATGGCGGTAGCGAGCGAAGACCTTCGGCGGGGTCGATCTGATCTTTCGGCACAAGGTCCATCGACAGGTAACGCGACGGGAGCGCGCGCACGGCCGCCGCTTCTTTCGTCCCGTGGAAGTGATGCAAATAGGAGAGCTGCAGCGCCAAGGCTCTCGGGTCCGTCCCTGGAAGCGACGCGCAACCGAACAGGAACGCGACGTCGTGGCGGAGTACGTAGACCAGAAGGCCGCGCCAGAGCAGCTGCATCGTGGGGCCGGTGCGGAACTCTTTCTCGACGCAGGAGCGGCCGAGTTCGAGCATGCGTTCACCGGCGCGCGCTTTGATCACAGCGGAGATATCGTATTCGCTGGCCGTATAGAAACCGGTCGGCGAGCGGGCCGCGGCGTCCTCACGCATCAGGCGATAGGTCGCCACGACGCGATTGTTGTCGTCGCGGTCGACGACGAGCAGGTGTTTGCAGATCGGATCGTACGCATCGAAGTCGCGCCCCGACGCCGCCATTTCGGGCGAAGGCTTCGCACTCATCTCGCGGTAGAAGACGTCGTAGCGCAAGCGCTGTGCAGCCTCGACCTCGGCCGGTGTCGTCGCCAGACGCACCTCAAGTGAGCCCGAGCTATCGAGAATAGGTTCGCTGCCCGCGTTTTGCGGCGTGGTGCCGGTCATTCGAGTTTCCGCGGGCACGAACTGGCCCGCTTAGCGTTGCTTCGGCCGCAATTTAGGGGAGGCCCGCGCCGGTGGCAAACTCCGACTCCGGCTTCAGCGAGGGTCCGTGGTCTCTGCGCATCAACCACCAAAGCAGCAGCAAACCGGGGATCGCGAGGACGGTTGCGATTATGTAGTACCAAACCCAACCGACAGCCGCGACCGCGAAACCGGCTGGCGCCGACAGCGAAATGCGGGCTTGGGCGGCCAGCGAGGATAGCAGCGCGTATTGCGTGGCGGTGTAACTTCGGTTGCCGCAAAGCATCGACATGTAGGCAACGAACGCGGCACCGCCGATGCCGGTCGCGAAATTTTCGACGCCGACAGATCCCGCCAACGCGGCGAAGGCCCAATAGCCCGGCGCGCCGGCTGCATCGATAGCGGCGAATGTGATTTGCTTCGTTCCTTCTGCATCGGGAATGCCGATCGCCGCCGTCAGATCTGGAAGTGTGAGTGCGGGCCAAATGAAGATCAAGTTCGTCGCCATTTGTGCAATGCCGCCGATCCATAGCGCGCGCATGACGCCGACGCGGTTTGCAATAATGCCGCCGATGTATCCGCCAGTCAGAACCGTGAAAAAGCCGAATGGCCACTGGATCGCTGCGTAGGTCGCCTTCTCGAAGCCCAGCTTGAGGAAGAAGTATGTCCGCAGTTCCGAGGTGAACGCGTCGCCCAGCTTGAACAGGACCACGAACAATAGGATCGCCCACCACAGGTCTTTGCGCAGGAAATCGGCGAAGGGCGCGATGACGGATGTGCGGAAACGCTCGGCGAACGGCTTCTCGAAGCGCGCCTTCTGCCCTTCCCACGATTCGGGTGCGAGGAGTGTTCCGACGATGCCAACAGCAACCATCCCCGCCATGGCGAGGTAACCGTAGGACCAGGCGTCTGCCCTCGGAATGCCAGAATACTCGAGCCAGCTTACGAGCATGACCGCGCCGGTAAACGAGAGCAGCATCGCGGTCCGATATGCGGCGTTGTAGTTCGCATAGCCGGCCGTGAGTTCCGTTTCCTTCAGCGCCTCGATCCGGTAAGCGTCGATCACGACGTCCTGGGAGGCTGAGAAAAAAGCGACGAGCGCAGCGACCGCTGCCAACGTGAGTTTGCTCTCAAGGGGATCAACGAGCGAAAGCGCGGCAATCGCACATGCGAGGCAGATTTGCGTGACAAGCAGCCACGATCTGCGATGGCCAAGCCAGCGGCTCAACACAGGGATCGGAATGCCGTCGATGGCCGGCGACCAGACGAATTTCCAAGCATACGCCGCTGCTACCAACCCGAACAAGCCGATCTCTTCGACTGACACCTTGCTTTCGGTAAGCCAGGCTTGCAGCGTGGAGCTGGTCAGCTGATAGGGAAGGCCGGCCGAGAAGCCGAACAGGAACATCAGCGCGACCCGCGGCCGGAAGTACACAGAAACCGCGTCCCACCAATGGCCTTGCGGAGGCGCTCCGTTGGCGGCCGTTCCTGTCATACGAACCTCACTGGTGATGCGTGTTGCAACGGATCAGACTCGTCCAAGCCTTGCTTTGTCAAATCGGGGTCGTGCCAGCGCGGAACGGCGCTAGCGTAAGCGATGAATTCGCGGAATTGAAGCCGCTGGCGGTCTGTCGATTCGGGCGCACTAAGCGGTTTTGGCGACCGTGCTTACGGCAGGCGAGAAGCGTCTGAGGACCGCCCGCAACGCATCGAGGTTCAGAGGCTTCGCTAAGAAGTCGTCCATGCCGGCGTCGACGCAGATTTGGCGGTCGCCTTCGAGCGTCGAGGCGGTTAGGGCCACGATCGGCAGACGGCCACGGCGGCGGCCTGCTTTTTCCTGTGCGCGGATGCGGTGCGTCGCCTCAAGGCCATCCATCTCCGGCATGTGGACGTCCATGAGTACGAGGTCGTATGGCGCCACAGCGAGCGCTTCGACGGCTTCGCGGCCGTTTGCCACCGTGTCGACGCGGTGACCCATCTTGCCGAGCAGCGCGGTCGCCAGCATGACGTTGATGCGATTGTCTTCCGCGACCAAGATTCGCATGCTGACGCCATCGTTCGAGAGGGCGGCGGGTGCGTGGTCGTCGGCAAGCGCGGGATCGCCGGCGACGGTATCTTGGCCGTTCAGCACCGCGGCGACGCGTTGAATGAGCGACGTGCGGCGGATCGGTTTGATGAGATAACCGTTGAAGCCTGCGGACTGGAACGTCGGCAATGCAGCACGTTCGCTCGCCGGCAGCAGCACGATCGTCTTCACGCCTTGGAGGCGCGCTTTCAGGCGCACGAGAAGTTCGGTGGCGGGGGCACTGCCGGCACGGCTGTCCATCAACAACACGTTGAACGAGCCGCTGGCGAGCGCGGTCTCGGCCGCGGCCGTGCCCTTCGCCGCGAACGCGTCGGCGCCCGCTTCGCAGAGCTGACGCACAAGCGATTCTGCGAGGCCCGGAAACGCCGTTAGGACCAACACCTTCGCGCCGGTCAGCGCGGATTCCGGCGCCTCGACGCCCGGCGCGCGCTTCATCGGCAGCGTGAACCAGAAGCGGCTGCCCTTGCCGATTTGGCTGGACGCGCCGACCGCGCCGCCGAGCGCGTTGACGAGACGCTGCGTGATCGCAAGGCCCAAGCCCGTGCCGCCGTAGCGGCGTGCGAACGAAGAATCGGCTTGCGTGAATTCTTGGAATATCTTCGGCAGTGCGTCGTCCGAAATGCCGATGCCGCTGTCGGCGATTTCAAAGCGGATGAAGCGCGCGTCGGCATCGGGCGTTGCGGTGATACTCACACCGCCGACTTCGGTGAATTTGACGGCATTACCCGCGAGGTTGAGCAGAACTTGGCGTACGCGGCCTTCGTCGGCCAGCATTTGGCCGGCGAGGCGCGGGTGTGCGTAGGTTGCAATGTCGATGCCTTTTTCGAAACAGCGATGGCCCAGGAGTTCGGCCACGCTTTCGATCAACGTGCGCGGTGAGAACGCCGTTTCTTCCATCGGCATCGCGCCGGATTCGATTTTCGAGAAGTCGAGGATGTCGTTGATGATGTCGAGCAGCGCCTCACCCGACTCGCGCACGGCATTCGCGTAGGAACGCTGTTCCGCGGTCATCTGCGTGTCGAGCAGAAGTCCCGCCATACCGATGACGCCGTTCATAGGCGTGCGGATTTCGTGGCTCATCGTGGCCAGGAACATCGACTTCGCGCGGTTTGCGTCTTCTGCCTTGTCGCGCGCTTCGCGCAGCGCGGCTTCAAGCTCTTTCTGTTCGGTGATATCGCGCGCGACGCTTTGGATTTCGGTCACGTGGCCGATGTCGTTGCGGATGGGGTAGTCTTCCCACGCAAACCAACGCCAGCCCTGGTTCGTCTTCAAACGCTGGTCGTAACGCACGCGGCCGGCCGTCTGTCCGGTCAACGTGGGCGGATGGTCGATCTTTTCGTCCGGGTGAAGTTCCGGCGTGAATTGGCGGCTGAGCGCGCGTTCGCGGACCAAGCCAAATGTTTGGCAGAACGCGTCATTCGCGAACGTCAGGCGGCCGTCCGGCATTTTGCGCAGGATGACGTCGCCCTGTTGTTCGACAAGGCCGCGATAGCGCGCCTCACTGACTTGCAGTTCGCGGTGACGTTGTTGGAGCGCGCGGACGGTCGTTTCCAACTCGAGCTTCACGCGGCCAAGTTCGCCCGAACGCTGGTCCAACGCATCGACGCGTTTGCGCGCATCCATGAGCGCGAGGAACAGAATTGCCAACCCCGCCAGCGCAACGAGGCCGATGCCGACGGGCGTCGGGCCCATGGTGCTTGCCGGAAACGCCGCCATCGCCGCCGCGGTAATGACAACCGCGGCGAGCAGAATGACGATGAACAGACGAGCGAGATCCGGAGCGTTCACGCGGCCTCAAAACCCAGACGTTGAGCCAAGGTCCGTAAACTCGCAGGGATCGTCTTAAGATTGCTTAAACTTTCATCGTTACCGCGCCTGTGTCCCCCAAAAACGTCGGGATCGGTGCGGCCCGATTCCCGCGCGGACGACTAACCCGCGCGGGCTTTGCTTCAGGTCTCAGCGGTGGTGGTGGGCGTGTGCTTTCTCGGTGCCGAACATGGTGCGACCGAGAAGCGCGCCGATGCCGCCGCCTGCCGCCGTCGAGCCGAACACTTGCGTGAGCACCGCCGGGTCGAACATCGGGTCGGTGACGGTCGACGCGTCGGCCATGCCGATCAGGCCCATGAACTGCGTCGCGAGCGAGGTGAAGTTGATGATCTGAGTCGTGCCTTCGGCAATTGCCGTCCAACCCATCGCTTGCGTGATCGCGGTGCCGAGCGTTCCGGAGATGCCGCCTGCGACCGCGCCTGCACCGGTTGCCATTGCGCTCGCGGTCTTGCGTTGCGTCATCGAGTAGTAGGCGCCCGTCAATGCCGCGATTAGGCCGCCCGAGGCGAGTTGGGCGCTCAAGCCGTAATTCGTGAGCATGTCGGCAGCGCCGCCAATGTTCATCGTGTTCGCGAAGGCCAAGCCCACTTGCAGGATCGTGCCCATAAGGCCTGTCGAAACGACGCCCGGCTGAATGAGGTATTGCAGATAGCGAAGCATGTGTTTCCCCTTAAGTCTGATTTGCACGGATTCTAGCACTTGGGGGTGATGCGCGGCGGACGCAGGGCGCCAGCATTTGCGAGGCTTGTGACCGCAGAAAACAGCCGTAAGCCGCGTGCTAGTTGGATATTTGCAAGCGGCGGTAGCTCAGTGCTTCGGCGATGTGGGGACGCTTCACGCCGTCTTGATTCTCCAAATCGGCCAAAGTGCGGGCGACGCGGAGGACGCGGTGGTAGCCGCGGGCGGAGAGTTTGAGGGCGTCGACGGCTTTCGTGAGCAACGCTTGGCCTGCTTCGTCCGGGCGCGCCACGGACTCCAAAAACTCGCCGTCGGCTTCCGCGTTCGTGCGGATGGGCACGGCGTCGTAGCGCTTCCTTTGGATGTCGCGTGCGGCGGCAACGCGCGATGCGATTTCGGCGGTGCCTTCGGCTGGTGGCGGGAGCGTTAGGTCTTGTGCGCTGACCGCGCTTACCTCCACGTGCAGGTCGATGCGGTCGATCAAGGGTCCTGAGAGTTTCGATTGGTATTCGCTTGCGCATTTCGGCGCGCGCGAACACGCGCGTTCGGGATCAGACAGGAAGCCGCACCGGCACGGGTTCATCGCGGCGACGAGTTGGACGCGGCTTGGGTAGCGGATGTGCGCGTTGGCACGCGCGACCAGCGTCTCGCCGGTTTCGAGCGGTTGGCGGAGCGAGTCCAAGACTTGGCGCTGGAACTCCGGCAGTTCGTCGAGAAAGAGCACGCCGAGATGCGCGAGGCTGACTTCGCCGGGCTTAGCGCGCATGCCGCCGCCGACGAGGGCTGCCATGCTTGCCGAGTGATGTGGGTTTCGGAACGGGCGGCGGCGTCCGATCGCGCCGTTCTTCAGTTCGCCCGCGAGGCTTTGGATCATCGACACTTCGAGGGCTTCGCGGGCGTCGAGTTGCGGGAGGAGTCCGGGGAGCCTTGCGGCCAGCATCGACTTGCCGGCGCCTGGGGGCCCAAGCATCAAAAGATTGTGGCCGCCGGCGGCTGCGATTTCGAGCGCGCGCTTGGCGGTCTCTTGGCCCTTCACATCGCGCAGGTCGGGTACCGTCACCGTTTCGTCGGCGAGTTTTGCGACGGGTGCGCTCAGCACCTGCACGCCTTTCAGGTGATTGATCAGCGCGACGAGCGAGGGCGCTGCGATGATTTCGAGGCCGCCGGCCCAGGCGGCTTCGGGGCCCGAATCTTGTGGGCAGACGAACGTGCGTTCGAGTTCGAGCGCCTTGATCGCGGCGGGTAGGATTCCCGCGACCGGAATGAGCGCTCCGTCGAGCGAGAGTTCGCCGAGCGCCATGTGGTTTGCCATTTCGGGCGCGGGCAGGACGCTCATCGCGGTCAGCAGTCCGAGTGCGATTGGCAGGTCGTAGTGGCTGCCTTCTTTCGGCAGGTCTGCGGGCGAGAGGTTGACGGTGATGCGCTTGTTCGGGAGCGCGAGGCCGATCGCGTGGAGTGCCGCGCGCACGCGCTCGCGGCTTTCGGCGACGGCCTTGTCGGCGAGGCCCACGACCGACATGCCTTCCTTCAGGCCACCGCTGGTCTCGGCCATGTGCACCTGAACGTCGACTTCGCGCGCCTCGATGCCGACGAAGGCGACGGTCGAGATGTGCGCGACGGTCATGCGGCCCGGGCGGCGTGGCGCTTTTCGATCGCGCTCCAGATGAGCGCCGCGACATCGACGCCTTCGAAGCGTTTGACCTCCCAGATGCCGGTCGGCGAGGTGACGTTGATTTCGGTGAGGTAGTCGCCGATCACGTCGATGCCGGTGAAGATGAGGCCGCGGCGCTTCAGCTCCGGGCCGATGCGGGTGCAGATTTCTTTGTCGCGGGCGTTGAGTACGGTTTTCTCAGGCCGGCCGCCGACATGCATGTTCGAGCGCGCTTCGCCGGCCGCGGGGACACGATTGATCGCGCCGACCGGTTCGCCGTCGACCAGGATGATGCGCTTGTCGCCTTGGCGGACCTTGGCCTCGTAGCGCTGCACCATCATCGGTTCGCGCACGAAGGCCGCGAAGAACTCCATCATCGCGTTCAAATTTTCGTCTTCCGGCCGGACGCGGAAGACGCCCGCGCCGCCGTTGCCGTAGAGCGGTTTGATCACGATTTCGCCATGCTCGGCGCGGAAGGCGCGGATCGTTTCCGGATCGCTGGTGATCAAGGTGGGCGGCATCAGGTCCGGGAACTCCGTGACGAACACTTTCTCCGGCGAGTTCCTGACCCAATAGGGATCGTTCACGACGGTGACGCGTTTGGGCAGACGCTCCAGCATATGGGTCGTCGTGATGTAGCCCATGTCGAACGGCGGGTCTTGGCGGAGCAGCACGACATCGACGGTGCCGAGATCGAGCGGCTGAACCGCGCCGAGCGTGAAGTGGTTGCCGCGCTCGTTGCGCACCTGGAGCGGGTGGGCGCGGGTCGAGACTTTGTCGCCGCGTTGCGCCAGGTGTTTCGGCAGGTAGTACCAAAGCTTGTGGCCGCGGCCTTGCGCCTCCAGCGCGAGCGCGAACGTCGAGTCGCCGCCGATGTCGATTTTGTCGATCGGGTCCATTTGGATGGCGACGGTTAAGGGCATGGCTGCGTCCTTGATATGAGACAGTCCGGCGTGGGTTTGGGCTGTGCCATCTAACCCACCTTCCGGTGAAAGCGAACAGCCGGATTGCGGCGCCCGTCCGCCATTCGATGCGAGACATACGAGACAGGGGTCGGCTGTGCCATTTCAGTGTGCCACTGTCTCATATCGCGTTCTTCGTCCGGCTTAAGGCCTTGGCTTTGTTAATCTCGATTTCGTCGACCAGCCGGAAGCGGATGGAGCGGTCTTCCGACTCCCACTCCGCCGCCGCCGGCCGTGGCGGCGCGGGCGGCATGTCGCGATAGACATCGGGCTTGAGTGCCTTCAGCCGCGCGAGCAGCAGCGCGTCGGAGTAGTGGCGGCGGCGGTGCCGCAAGGCGCCCGTGCCGGCGGTGACGATCACGCCCTCGCGGCCGCGGCGGTCCGCCTCATCTTCAAGCGCCCCCACGGCCATCGCCTCCGCCCGCGTCCAGCGCAGCGCGAACGCGGCATCGGCCGCGCGGCGGCGATAAACGGCGGCGCGCGAATAGCCCGCGACGGCGCAGGCGTCCTGCACCGGGCGGCCGGTT
>JANNEL010000658.1:0-1631 GCA_031378595.1 Alphaproteobacteria bacterium | reverse complement strand
CACTCGCCGATCACGCAACCGAAGTGGCAGCACTTGTCCGAACATCTGGATCGTGGCGCGAGATCGTCATCGCCGGTCATTCGATGGGCGGCGCGGTTGCACTCGCCTTGGCATCGGGCACGTTCGGCTTCGCGCCGTCGCATGTCTTCGGTCTTGGCATCAAGGTCGCGTGGAGCGACGAAGAACTGACACGCATGCGTGACCTCACTGCCGTGCCCGCGCGACGCTTCGCAACGAAGGACGAAGCGATCGACCGCTACCTGAAGGTCGCGGGTCTCGCGGGCCTCATCGACAAACAGTCGCCGGCGGCGGCCGCTGGCGTAGCGCCCGATAGCGACGAATGGCGCTTGGTCTACGATCCGCGCACGATGTCGGTCGGTGCCCCGCCGATGCGCGCATTGCTCAACGCGGCCCGCGCACCGATCCACCTCGCGCGAGGCGAAGCTGATCGCCTGGTCACGCTCGAACAACTGCGTGCTTACAACGCTCAAGCCGTCGACCTGAAGGGTTCCGGTCACAACGCGATGGTCGAAAGCCCGAGCGCTGTGTGGGGTTGGATCGAAAGCCACTACAAATGAGTGGGGCCGATCTCGCTCGCAGCTTCGACCTGAAGAATCTACCGGACACTTTCTACGACGACCCCTTCCCCACGTATCGCTCGCTCCGCGAGCACGAACCGGTCAAGCGCTTGCCCGACGGCGCTCTCTTCTTGAGCCGCTACGCCGACGTGCTGGCCGTGTATCAAGACACCGCAACGTTCTCGTCCGACAAGAAAGCCGAGTTCGGCCCGAAATACGACACCGCCTCGCGCCTGTTTCGTCATCACACGACAAGTCTCGTCTTCAACGACGCGCCTTACCACACGCGTGTGCGTCGCTCGATCATGGGAGCGCTCGTTCCGAAAGCGTTGGCGCCTCTCGAACCGAAGCTCGACCGCCTTGTCGACAGACTTCTCAATGAGGCAGCCGCCAAAGGGTCGATCGACGCCATCGCCGAGTTCGCGGGCGCCATTCCGATCAAGGTGATCGGTGACCTGCTCGCGATCCCCATGGCCGATCGCGCGCCGCTGCGCGACTGGTCGCTTGCGATCCTAGGGGCCCTCGAACCCGTCCTCGCAAGCGAAGGCTTCGCGCGCGGCGAACAAGCGTTGACCGGGTTCCACGCCTATCTCGACATTCTCATCGGCGAACGCCGCAAGCAGCCCGGCGATCCCGACCATGACGTCTTAACCCGCCTGCTCCAAAGCGAAGGCGAGCCGCTCTCCGGCCCCGAACTCGCCGAAAACTGCGTCTTTCTCTTGAATGCCGGCCACGAAACCACCACGAACCTGATCGGCAATGCGATCGAACTCTTCGACCGCTTCCGCGATGAGCGCGCGCGTCTTCTCACAAACGAATCGCTGCTCCGCCCGGCGATCGAAGAAGTGCTGCGCTACGAAAGCTCAAACCAGCTCGGCAACCGCGTCACCACCCGCGCGACCGAGATCGGTGGCGTCGCGGTCGACGCTGGTACGTTCGTGACACTCGGCATCGGCGCGGCAAACCGCGACCCGAACGAATTTGCCGACCCCGAACGCTTCGACATCGCACGAACCCCGAACCGTCATTTGGCATTCGCGGCCGGGCCGCACC
>JANNEL010000652.1:0-4821 GCA_031378595.1 Alphaproteobacteria bacterium | reverse complement strand
ACCGCCGCCTCGACGCGAATGCAGGCGTGGAATATCTGCTGCAACTCGTCGACAGCGCAGCGAAGAAGCAAGGCCGCATTTTCGTTGCGGAAGTGGCCGGCGCGCCGATCGGCTGGGTCGCTTGCTACGTCGAACAGCACGAGCCCTTCGTGAAAGAAGAAGAGCGCCCGTACGGCTATGTCTCCGAATTGTTTGTGGACGAGGCCTTCCGCGGCCGTCACGTCGGTCGGGCGCTGCTGGATGCCTGCGAAGATCACTTCCGGGCGCTGGGCCTGAAAACCGTGCTAATCGCCGCACTCTCCGCGAACACCCGCGCTGTGAATGCCTACCGCGCAACGGGTTACACAGATTACGCTATTAACCTTCGCAAGGTACTCTAGGCCGCTTCTCACCCATCTGTGAAACGGGCTAGAGATGAAGCCTCTCGAGTGCCAAAGGATTCGCGTGATGACGATGCGCCGCTTCGCTCCTCTCCTGGTCGCCACTTTGTTTCTGGCGGTGGCTGGTTGTACGAACCCGTTCTCCAGCACCCAATCGAGCGGTACCCCGGCGCCGGAAGAAGCGCCCGAGGTCAAGGCCGCGATCGAACAGTTCGTCGCCAAATACAATTCGCACGATGCCGCCGGTGTCGCCGAGTTCTACGCCGACGATGCGAACTTCCGCTGGATCGAAGACGGCCGCGTTGTCTACGAGGGCCGCACCGCCGCAGTGACCGGCCTCACGAGCTTCTTTGCGGGCTTCGGCGACAGCCGCCTGGACGCCTATGACATCAAAGTGTCGATGCTGACCGACGAATCCGCCGTCGCCTCCTTCAAATTCAGTCAGGTCGTGGCTGCCAACGGCCAAGCCTCGCTCAAGTTCGAAGGCACGATGTCGCTGGCCATGTCCGACCGCGACGGCGGCTGGAAGATCGTCGTCGGCCACAAAAGCTCGAATGGCGGCCCGCACTAACCTTAGCCGCGGAAATCACGACCTTTTGTTCAGTTGATCTGCGCCTGCACGCCGTGGTTCTGTCCCTCTTGGGGGCAGGGTAGTTGGCGTAATGGGGGACGCAGTCCTCGAGTTGACGGGCGTAACCAAACGGTACGGCGATTTCCTCGCCGTCGACCGTGTGACGTTCGACGCGCCGCGCGGCCGGATCTTGGGGCTCTTAGGGCCGAACGGCGCCGGCAAAACCTCGACGCTGCGCATGATCCTCGGCATCAGCGCGCCGAGCGAGGGCGAGATCGCGATCTTCGGCCGTGCGCCAGGGCGCGCCGTGCAACGCCGCATCGGCTACCTGCCGGAGGAGCGCGGTCTCTACAAACGCATGACCGCGCTCGACACGATCGCCTATTTCGCAAAGCTCAAAGGCATGTGGGGCGGCAAAGCCCGCCGCCGGGCCGGCGAACTCCTCGATGAATTGGGCTTGGGCGACGTCAAAGACCGGCGCATCGAAGCGCTCTCCAAAGGCATGGCGCAGAAGGTGCAGCTCGCAACCGCCATCGCCCACGAACCCGAACTCGTCATCCTCGACGAACCGTTTTCGGGGCTCGATCCCATCAATCAGAACGAACTCGAAGTCGCGATCCGCCGCCTCGCGAACGCAGGCACGACGGTACTGTTCTCGACCCACACGATGAGCCATGCCGAGCGCCTCTGCGACCGCTTTGTGATCCTGGTGAAGGGCCGCAAGGCGTTTGACGGCACGCTGGAAGAAGCGCGCGCCGAAATCCCGCGCACCATCAAGCTCGAATCTGCAAACGACTTGAGCTTCCTCTCCGCCGTCAAAGGCGTGACCGATGTCGTGCCCCCGCATGACGACATCAAGCATTGGGAAATCGTCCTCGCGAAGGGCGCCGATCCGCAAGCCGTCCTGGCCGCCTGTTTCGAACACGGCGCGAAGCTGACCCGCTTCGATTCCTCACCGCCCACGCTGCACGAAGTCTTCGTCGTGCTCGCCGGTGGCGACGTCGGGGATGCCGAACCATGAGACAGGTCTGGCTCATCGCCTGGCACGGCTTTATCCAGCACGTGATGTCGCGCGCGTTTCTGTTCGGCTTGCTGATGCTGCCGCTCTACATGCTGATCGGCGGCGCGGCACCGACGGCCTCGCAAGCCCCGCTCGATGCACTGGGCGGTTCGATCCGCCATTTCGCCGTCGTGGACAAGACGGGCGTGATGCTGCCCGCCATCGATGCCGCTCTCGAACGCGACGTGACCGCGCGCGGGTTGATCGTGCTCTCAGCCTACGCCGACGAAAACGTCGACAAAGACCGCCTGCGCGACGAGGCCCCTGAACTTGCAAGCCTTCTGCTCGATGGCGATGCGTTCAGCGAATCCTCGATCGATGCCATCGAAGCGCGCGGCGGCGTCAGCCAAACCTTTGTGGACCTGCGCCAATACCTGAAGCCGGACTCCCCGAACTTCATCGCCCCCATTCGCCGCTTCTTCCGCGTTGATCTGCCCGAAGACATCGACGACAGCGACGACATGCTGCGCGCCGCCGAACCCTATCTAGCCGCCGACAAGCTGATCCCAGGCCCATACGGCCCCGTCGCGCTCTGGGCGATCTTGTTCATCCCGAAGGATTTTCTTGAGGGCAAAGCGAACGCGACCTACGTCACCGACGACACGAACCGCGTTTTCCTGCGCGAAGTTCTGCGTCAGGCACTCGACAGCGAGCTGAAGCGCCGCCAAGCCCAAGCGCTCGGCGTCCCGACTGACGCGACGGCAAAACTGCTCACCACGGCCGGCCGCATCGAAACGCTGGACCCCGATCCCGATCGCCTGGGCGCGCTCAGCCACGTGCGCCAGTTGAACGTTATCGGTGCGGTGGTCGTCTATCTGATGCTGTTCATGGCCGTTTTCATGACCGCGAACATGGTCGTGATGGCGCTGGTCGAGGAAAAGAGCAACCGCGTCGCCGAACTGCTGCTCTCGTGCGTGCGTGCCGAGACGCTGATGGCGGGCAAACTGTTCACCGGGCTCCTGCTCGCACTGCTGCTTGTCGGCGTCTGGGCGACGAGCGCCTATGCCAGCGTCGACACGCTGTTCCCGACCGCGAAAGTCGTCGTCGAAAACCTGACCGCGAACTTCAAGGACCCGGCGCGGGTTTTGATGCTGTTCACGTTCTTCTCGTTGGCCTACCTGACCGTGGGCTCGTTCTTCCTCGCAGCCGGCAGTGCAGCGACCTCCATCACCGACGCGCAGACGATCGTGGCGCCCGCGACCATGATCTCGCTGCCGATCTTCATGCTGCCGATTGCCGTCGCCTACGACCCGATGGGCCCGCTCGCGCGTTTTGCGTCCTACCTGCCGGTCTTCGCGCCGTTCACGATGATGGTGCGCTCGTTGAGTGCACCCGAAGGCATCGACGTCCTGGGTGCGCTCGTCGTCAGCGTGTTGACGCTGTGGTGGATAATCCGCCTGGTGGCGCGCGTTTTCCGCGCCAACCTTCTGCGGCCGGATTCCGGCGGTACGTTCTTTGGCTTCTTGCGCGACCTATTCGGGCGCCGCAGGCCCACTTGAATCAATGAGGCCGCCGAGCGAACCCGGCGGCCTCAACCCCTCGAACTCTGAAACTGGTTTTAGCGCGGGCCGCCCGGGCCACGCGGCTTCATCACTTTCGGCGTGCGGGGCAGAACGCCCTCGCGCTGCAGCTTCTTGCGTTGCAGTTTGCGCGCCCGGCGAATGGCTTCGGCCTTTTCGCGTGCCCGCTTCTCGGACGGCTTCTCGTAGTGATTGCGCAGCTTCATCTCGCGGAACAGGCCTTCGCGCTGCATCTTCTTCTTCAGCGCTTTCAGGGCCTGATCGACATTGTTGTCACGCACGATGATCTGCAAAGGAAGCCTCCGGCTAAACAAAACCGGGCAACGCCGTGGTTAGCGCTGCCCGCCAATTCGGCGCGGGTGATACCAGAGGGATGCGGCGCTGTCCACCCTTGGAAGGCAGGGCGAGGGCCGTCATATAACGCCTATGACCATCCGAAAAATCGCACGTATGGGCCATCCCGTGCTGGGTCAAAAGGCCGAGGCCGTCACCGATCTGGCGGACCCCGAACTGCGACGACTTGTCGAGGACATGGTCGAAACCATGATCGACGCAAACGGTGCGGGCCTAGCCGCTCCGCAGGTGCACGAGTCGATACGCCTCGTGATCTTTCAGGCACCCGTCAACCGCTCCGACCCAGGCTTGAGCGAGGAGGAGGCGTTCGACCACACCGCGGCGCTGACCGTACTGGTGAACCCTGAGATCGAGATCCTATCGCCTGAGACCGAGGGCGGCTGGGAAGGTTGCCTCTCCGTCCCGGGCTTACGCGGCTGGGTCGAACGCCCGGCACACATCCGCTACCGGGGGATGGGCCTCGACGGCAAACCGGTCGAACGCGTGGCGAAGGGCTTCCACGCTCGCGTGGTTCAGCACGAATGCGACCACCTTGATGGTATCCTTTACCCGCAACGCATGAGCGACCTGACGAAGCTCATCTTCGAAAGCGAGACGAAACATTGGCTCGAACCAAAAGAGTGAAGGGCACCGCCACCCCGACCGACAAGTGGCGCGAAAAGATCCTGGCCGAGGCGCTGGCGCACGTCGCCTTTGACGGCTGGCACGATAAGACGTTGAAGGCCGCCGCCGAGAAGGTGGGCGCCAGCGATGCCGAACTCAAAGCGGCCTTCCCGCGCGGCGTCGCCGACGCGCTGCTCTTCTTCTCCAGCGAAGCCGACCGTCAAGCAGTCGAAGCCATCGAAGCCGCCGACCTGAAGCCCATGCGCGTCCGCGAACGCGTGACGTTTGCGGTTAGGCAGCGCGTCGAAGCCGTCCTGAAACACAAAGAAGCCG
>JANNEL010000645.1:0-4749 GCA_031378595.1 Alphaproteobacteria bacterium | reverse complement strand
GTGGCGGAATTCAGCCGTTGTGCGAGGAACATTTCGATGTCACCCACGCGGCCACCCACGCGGCATGGTCGATCAGTAAGTTGCCAACAGTCTGTGGAAAAAATAGCGGAGCGAGAAATTTGCCGCTCAGCAAAGAGGACCGCGATGGGTGAACTATTCGACGCGTTGAAGAAAGACGCTGCCGCGATCGACTGATTGATCCGCGAGAACTGCGCTATCTCCCTCGAAGGATAAAACGGAAGACGGATGCGCAAGAACAGCGGCAGCAGCATACGTGCGAAAATCAACAACCGAGCGTCAAGGATACTCGACGGAAAATCAGCTAGCAGCTATCCGAGCCAATGCGAAACGCTCGTAGCATTAAGATTGTTCGTGCATACCTCGACTTCGGAAAAATGCCAAAGGTCGAGGTGTTCGAAGGCGGTGCGCATTGGGCGCCGTGCGGGACTGTAGGGCCTGCCATGCAGCGCCAAGGCAGTCGAGCGCATCGTAGGGCTCGGGCAAACTCCGGTGCGGGTTACGGAGCAGGCAGCGCGCGCCGGTGATTGTTGCTAGGAAGCACGAGCGACGGACCTGATTTTCGGTCGGCACACCGCCCCTCGGAGGAAGTTTCAATGGATGATCAGAGTGGGCCGTTTCGACGCCGCTTCGCCGGACCAGTTTTTGCCGTCGGCGCCGCGCTTCTCTTCGGCGTCAGTACGCCGTTCGCAAAGGAGATCGGCCAGAACGTCAATCCCTGGCTGCTGGCGGGCTTGCTCTATTTGGGGTCCGGCATAGGTCTCGCGGCTTGGCGGATTGCGCGCAGCGCCGCCGGTGCGCGCAACAACGAGGCGGCGCTGAAGCGATCGGATCTGCGTTGGCTTGCGGCGATCGTGATCTTTGGCGGTGTCGTGGGGCCTTTGTTTCTCATGTTCGGCCTGCAGGCCACGCAGGGGTCGACGGCTTCGCTTCTGCTCAATCTCGAAGGTCTGGCGACGATGGCGATTGCTTGGATTGTCTATCGCGAAAGCGTCGACCGCAGACTGTTTCTGGGGGCCCTTGCTATTCTTGCCGGCGCCGTCGTGCTGTCGTGGGATTTTTCCGTCATTGCCCTCTCCGGCGGCGCACTGCTTGTTGCGATAGCTTGTTTGTGCTGGGGGATAGACAACAATCTGACGCGCAAGCTCTCTTCGGCCGATCCGGTAGAGATCGCGATGATCAAAGGGCTTGCCGCCGGCGCGACCAACGTAACCTTGGGCTTTGCGATGGGCGCTCAGTTTCCGACGCTTTCGATCGTACTGTTGGCGGGTGTCTTGGGTCTGTTCGGCTACGGCATCAGTCTCGTGCTGTTCGTGCTTGCGCTGCGCGAACTCGGGGCGGCCCGTACGGGCGCCTACTTCTCTACGGCGCCGTTTGTCGGCGCGCTCATCGCCGTAGTCATCTTCAGTGAACCGGTGACGGTGACGTTGGCTATCGCCGCAGTTCTCATGGGAGCGGGCGTCTGGCTGCACTTGAGCGAAAACCACGAGCATTGGCACGAGCACGAACGGACAACGCATGAACACGCGCACGTGCACGATGCGCATCATCGGCACGATCATGGACCCGGCGATCCCATCGGCTCGCCACATACGCACGTGCACACGCATGAGCCGCTACGGCACAAGCACCCGCATTTTCCAGATCTGCATCACCGCCATGGCCATTAGGAGGTGTCGTCGCCCGGTCGCCGGTTTCGACCCAAAATCGATCACATTTCTGGGACTTTTTACGGTTTTGGCAGTTAACGTTGGCGCTACCTCGACGGCGTAGACTAAGCTGATGGCGATGCAACTTGTTCGCAAATTCGCAACTCGGTTCATGAGCGCGCTCCTCAGCGTGGCGCTCCTGGTCAGCCCTGTTGCGGCGTTTGCGGATGTGCCAATGCATGGGGACGCAATGACCGCGCACGAAAGCGCGCCATGCGAAATGCCATGCAACGACTGTGACAAGGGCGGGATGTCCCCCTCCTGCGCCGCGGCCTGTGCGGGGATTGCCGCATCGATACTCTCAACAACCACCGTCGCGCGGCCCGCAGCGCGCGCGACGCGCGTTCAACCGGTTGTGAATGTTGATCTAACCGGGCGCGAGCGCGAGCCTGATAAGCCGCCGCCAAAACTAATCCTTGCTTGAACTGATCCGATCTTCGCGCCGCCCAAAGGCGCGCGAAGGCCACTGACATTCACGCAAGGAATATCTGCACATGAACTCGCTTCAAGCGCTCGCGCGCGCTGCATTTGCCGCGTTGGCGGCCTTCGCACTGCTTTCGGCCTGCGGCCAAGCAAAGTCGCCCTATACGTTTTCCGCAACCACCAAAGAGGTCGCGATGGACGGCGACGCCGTCATCGATGTGCGCCTCATCCACGAGCCAACCGGCAAGCCAGTCGAAAACGCCGTCATCTTCGACACGCGCTTCGACATGGCCCCTGATGGGATGGGCGGCATGGCGGCGCCGGTCGAAGCGCAGGGCTCACCCGAGCCGGGAGTCTATCGCTTCAAGGTCGCGCCGACCATGGAAGGCCGCTGGGCCCTGAAACTGAACGCCAAGGTCCAAGGTGCTGCCGAGACGGTCAGCGGCACCGTCGTTGTTACGGCGCGCTGATCATGCGCAAGACTTTCATTTGGGCTGCGGCCGCGTTCGCGCTGGCCGTGGCCGGCGGTACGGCGTGGTGGTTGTGGCCGTGGCACGGCATGCGTGGCGAGACTGCGTCGGTGTCAAACACCGGACGCGTCCTCTACTATCAAGACCCCTCCGGCGCGGCCGATTATTCGCAGGTGCCGAAGAAGGACGCGCATGGCCGCGACTACGTCGCCCTGCGCGCGCCCGGAGAGCCTAGCCCCACTGAGGGCCGCAAGGTGATCTACTACCGCAATCCGATGGGTCTCGCCGACACGTCGCCACTGCCGAAGAAGGACTCGATGGGGATGGATTATATCCCCGTCTACGCCGACGAAGGCGCCGACGAACCCGGCACGGTGAAAGTCAACCTCGACCGCGTGCAGCGTCTCGGTGTGCGCACGGCGAAGGTGACGCGCCAGACGATGAACGAAACCGTGCTGCTATCAGGCACTGTCATGACCGACGAACGCAGGCAAAGCGTCGTCAGCCTGAAGTTCAAAGCATGGATTGCGAAACTTCACGTGGCGGCGACGGGCGAGCGGGTGAAGGCGGGCCAGCCGTTGTTCGACATCCACAGTCCGTTCGTTCTGCAGCAGGAGACGACATTGGCGCTCGCGCTAAACGCGCGGGACACCGCGCAAGACCTGGGCGGCGTTTACGCGCGTTCGAACGCGACATCTGAAGCGTCGGCGCGCGAGCGCCTGAGCTTGTATGAGGTGCCCGAGCGCGAGATCGCGCGGTTGATCCGCACGCGCACACCTTCGGGCCATATCACGTGGTATGCGCCGCAAAGCGGGACGGTCGTGGAGAAACCCGCGGTCGCCGGCATGCACGCCGAAGAAGGGACGATCCTCTACCGCCTCGCCGATTTGTCGAACGTTTGGGTGATCGCCGAGGCGCCGGAGAATTCGCTCGCCATCGCAAAGCCCGGCGCAACCGCGCGCATCACCTTGAACGCGTTTCCGGGCAAGGCCTTGGACGGAAGAGTAACGTTCGTTTATCCGGAGGTGTCGATGACCACGCGTACCGCAAAGGTGCGCATCGAACTTGCGAACCCCGACGGAACGTTGCTTCCGGGCATGTTCGCGTCGGTCGAGGTCGCAAGTCCGCCCGGCGAACCCGTCATGACGGTGCCCGATAGCGCCCTCATCGACTCAGGGTCTCGCCAAGTTGTGATCGTCGCCCGCGGCGAAGGGCGATTTGAACCGCGTGCTGTGACGGTGGGCCGGCGCGCGAACGGCATGATCGCGGTTCTTTCGGGGCTCGACGGCACGGAGGAGGTCGTGACCTCGGCGACGTTCCTGATCGACGCCGAAAGCAATCTGCGCGCGGCGTTGCAGAGCTTCACAGCCGGCGCGCCGTCCGCAAAGGAAAAGACGCAATGATCGCCGCAATCATCCGTTGGTCGGCGCGCAATCTTCTGCTCGTGCTCGTCGCGACCGCGCTCGCGACGTTTGCGGGCGTCTATGCGCTCGCGACGACTCCTGTCGATGCAATCCCCGACCTCTCCGACACGCAGGTCATCGTCTACACCGAATACCCGGGGCAGGCGCCGCAAGTGATCGAGGATCAGGTCACCTATCCGCTAACCACCGCGATGCTAAGTGTGCCGCGGTCGCGCGCCGTGCGCGGCTTTTCCTATTTCGGCGTCAGTTTCGTTTACGTTATTTTCGAGGACGGTACGGACCTTTATTGGGCTCGCAGCCGCGTGCTGGAATACCTAAACGCGGCTGCGCGGCGCCTGCCCGCGGGGGTCACGCCCGCACTCGGGCCGGATGCGACCGGCGTCGGTTGGGTTTATCAATACGCGATCGAACACCCGAGCCTCAATCTGGCCGAGACGCGGACGCTGCAGGACTGGTACGCGCGCTTCGCCGCCGCGAAAGCCGACGGCGTCGCCGAGGTGTCCAGCGTCGGCGGCCTTGTCAAGCAGTACAACGTCGTCGTCGATCCGAAGCGTCTTCTGGCGCTTGGCTTGACACTCGACGACGTGCGGAAGGCGATTGCCGGGTCGAACCGCGACGTTGGTGGCCGCGTCGTTGAGCTCAGCGAAACAGAACACGCCGTGCGCGGCCGCGGGTATCTCAAGAGCGCCGCCGACATCGAGGCGA
>JANNEL010000465.1:0-6167 GCA_031378595.1 Alphaproteobacteria bacterium | reverse complement strand
AGCACCCGCGCCTTCGGCGATCACGCGCGCCTTTTCCGCCATCAAGCGCATGGCTTTGCGCGTTTCGTCGAGCGTGACGACGATGGCGCCGTCCACCACCGGCTTCATGCGCTGCCACATGCGCGGGAAAACGCTGCGCCCGCCGGCACCGTCGACGAACGACGCCTGCCAGTCAGGGAATGCGCTTGGCTTTCCTTCTTTCCGCGACAGAGCGTAGGGGGCCGCCGTTTCGGGTTCGGCGCCCCATACTTTGATCGCTGGATTTTTCGCGCGCATGACGCTCCCCACCGCGGTGATCAGGCCGCCGCCACCGATGCCGCACACGACGGCCGCAGTTTCCGGCGCATCTTCCAGGATTTCGAGCGCGAGCGTCGCGTGACCGGCGATGAAGTTGTGATCGTCGAAGGGATGAATGAACGTGCCGGGGACGCCGTCGAACGTGTGCGTCTCAACCGCCTTCCATGCAACGTCGTAGGGGACCAAAACCAAATTCGCACCGAGTGCGCGCATGCGATCGATCTTGGCTTGCGGTGCGGTTTCGATTGCAACAACCGTGCATGCGACGCCAGCGGCGCGCGCAGCGTAGGCAACGCCCTGCCCTGCATTGCCTGCGCTCACCGTCCATACACCGCGCTCGCGCTCATCACCGGTCAGCATCGCGACGGCATTTGCGGCGCCGCGAAGTTTGTAGGCGTTGATCGGTTGCAGGTTTTCGAGTTTCAGCCGGATGTCGGGGTGCTTCGCGCCCAAGTCCAACTTCACGAGCGGCGTTCGAACGATGGTGCCGGCAATTCGCGCACGCGCGGCTTCGACGTCGGCAAGGCCGATCGGACGCACCGGCGGCAAGTGTTCGGACATCAGCGCTCTCGCTCAGGTCGTGGGGTTGGGGCCGTAAGCTCGGCCCGAACGCTGCCTGAGGTCAACCGGTGGCTTCAGCCCGCGGAAACCGGTCAGTGCTGCGCGACGACGTTGCCGCCGCGTTTGACGCGCATCGTGACTTCGATCGTGCCGGCCTTTTCGAAGGTCAGCTGAACCGGGATCGTTTCGCCTTCGGTGAACGGCGTATCGACGTCGAGGAACATGACGTGCAACCCGTCTTCCTTCAGCGTGGCGGAACCGCCGGTCGGAATTTCGACGCCGGACACTGGACGCATTTTCGCAACGCTGCCGTCCAGCACGATCTCGTGGATCTCGGTGCGTGCGGCGCGCGGCGTCGAGGCTGCGATCAAGCGGTCGTTCTCGGTGCCACCGTTCGCGACGGTTAAGTAGCCGGCCGCGACCTTGAGGCCGCGCGGCGTGGGCATCGCACGCGCGTCGGCGATGACGAGCGTCGATTGCGGCATCGGCGGCTTGATCGACATCGCGGCGCCGGTGGATGCGGGAGTCTCAGCCGCCGCAGGTGTTGCCGCTTGCGGATCAGTGGCAGCGACTTGTTCCGCGGGCGGTGGGGCGGTGACGACGGCCTGGTCCTCAGCCTCGCTCATTCCCAGGTAGGAACAGGCGGTCAAGGAAGTCAGGGCCACGAGGACAGCCAAGCGTTTCATTCGTCAGCTCCGAAGCGATTCAATGTGTGGCTACTATGACGCAGAAAACCGCGCGCACCAGCGATTGGTGCACGCGGCGAAGAGGTTCTGCCCACGCGGGTCGTTATTCGGCGGCTTCCGCGGCACGGCGCACTGCACCAGTTTCGCGATATTTGAGCGTCGCGACCGCCGCATCGACGAGACCAAAGGCAAACGTCTCGTCCAATTCTGCGTGGCCGTTGAGAAGCCGGTAGAGAATCGGGCCGTAAACGATGTCCGCAACGATCTCTTTGTCGGATTCGAAGGCGGTTTCGCCGCGCAGTTGGGCGCGAGCGACGATTGCGCGCACGATTTCGCGGTGCGCTTCCATCAGCGAGGTGCGGAAGGCCTCGGCAAAGCGCGGGTCGGCTTGCGCTTCGGCGATCAGAGCCTTGAACACGGGGCCGCGACGTTGGGCCAGCGCACGAACGGTCGCGCGCACGAGGTCCAGCAAGTCGCCTTTGAGCGAGCCCGTGTCGGGCGCGATCGTTTCTTGCGGCGGCATGTCGGCGGTCAACGCCTCCAACACGATGAACGCAGCCGACGGCCACCAACGGTAGATCGTCTGCTTCGAAACGCCCGCTCTAGCGGCGATTGCTTCAATGTTTAGAGCCGCGTAGCCGTCGTTTTGAAGAATATGCATCGCCGATTGAATGATCGCGCGGCGCGATTCGGCGCTGCGTGGTCGGCCTGCGCGCGGCTTCGGCGCATGAGTCATTTCTGTATTTTCTGGATGTGTCATGAGCCCCTCGACTCAAAATGCCCCAGTGAATCGCGGTCCCTTCGCGAATCACTTTGATATACCGAGGGTGTTCGCCTGAGCCCGAAGGGTCAAGCACCGATCATCGCAATTATTGCGAGGCCGCCATGCGCTCTAGGAAATACGAGGGATCGAGCGGGATACGTGTGATCACTTCGCCGCTCTTGCCGAATACGCCGAGCGAACGACCATCTACTTCAACTTGAAGCCCGCCTGCATTTCCCGTTTGCATAGTGAGTCCAGCGCGATTCGGTACGGCATATGATTCGCCGACGTTGAGTACGCGCGCGACCAAGACCGAACGGCTGCGCGGCAGTTGCGCGTCGCGCACTTGGACGTAGGTCGGTTCGACCGCTTTCAGAATAATGCGGGCGTTCGCCTCGGCCGGTTGCGTTTGCGCATCCGTCGCAGGCGCCGCCGCTTGCGCGACCAAGAGCGCGCTTGCCGGCGTGGCAACGGGTGCAAGTGCGGGTGCCTCGGGCAGTTTTTGCTCCGGGAGTGTCTGGCCACCGGCGACGAAGCTGACAGCGACTTCGACGGGCGTGCGATTTGAATCTGTTGGGGCCACCGCAACGACGGGTTTCGGCGTCGCCGGCTTTGCGGGTTCGACGACGATCGCTGCCGTTTCCGTTTGCGCGGCTGTGGCGATCGCCTTGCGGCTCGGCATCGTCAGGTAAGAAATGCCGTAGATGCCCATGGCGATCAGCAGTGCGACCGCCATGATCGAACTGCGGGGACCGCGGTATTCCTCTTGCGCCACCGGGAAGACGAGATCGACGGGCTTTGCTGCGTCTTGTTCGACCGTTTCTTCTTTGAACTGCTGAACCAACGCTTCGGCATCGAGGCCGAGGTGGCGCGCGTAGGCGCGCACGAATCCGACTGCGTAGGTGCGGCCAGGAAGCTTTTCGAGATTGCCGGTTTCGACCGCTTCAAGCTGTTCGCGGCGCATCTTGAGCGACGAGGCGACTGTCGCCGACTCCAGGCCGCGGTCGATGCGTGCGGCGCGAAGAATTTCGCCGACGGTTGTTTGAGACACTTCGACAGCATCAGGAGCCTGCTGCAGCTCCTCGACAGCTTCGCGCAAGTGCAGGCGACGGCGCTCTCTGCGCTCTTCTGCCGGCAACGTTTGCGACACGTCGCTCATGACCCAACACCCATTCAACGTTTGTTGTCGATGCACGAAGACTTTGAGCTTCGGCACCGCCACTCTACAACTTTGTCAGTTAAATATTGCAAAACGTGCGCATGCGGGCAAACGCCGATCAAGCTAAATCGGTACGCGCTCATTGATTGCAAATTGCTTCAACTGCTCCCGAAGCGAGTGATCGGAACTCGCGTGGAGGGCGGCCATATAGGCCGACAGTTGGCCGGAATTGAGGCTGAGGAGCATCTGCTTCACCGGGCCAATCGAGGCCGGGACCATGGAAAGCGAGCGGAAACCGAGGCCAATCAAGGCCATCGCCTCGAGCGGGCGGCCCGCCATCTCGCCGCACAGCGTCACCGGAACCCCGCGGGCGCGGGCGGCATCGGAAATTCCTTTCAGGAAATTAAGCATAGGCGGGCTCAAGAGGTCGTAGCGCCCGCCCAGGCGCGGGTTGCCACGGTCGCTGGCAAACAGGAACTGCATCAGGTCGTTCGAGCCAATCGAAATGAAGTCGGCGGCGCTGAGCAACGCCGGCAGTTGGAAGGCCAGCGCCGGGACTTCCAGCATGCTTCCGACGCGGACTTTGCGTGGCGGGTTCTCACCGGTGCGGGCCAAGCGTTCGAGTTCGCGGTCGACGAGTTTGCGCGCGGCGCGGAACTCGGACACCTCGGCGACCATCGGGAACATGAGATCGACATCGCGACCTGCCCCCGCCTTCAGAAGCGCGCGAATTTGGTAGCGCAGCAAGGCCGGGCGATCGAGTGTCATGCGGATGGCGCGCCAGCCCATGGCCGGGTTTTCTTCGTTCAAGGGCCGCGCGTAGGGCAGCACTTTGTCGCCGCCGAGGTCGAGCGTGCGGAACACGACTTGGCGACCGGCCGCGCCATCGAGCACGGCGCTATAGAGATCGACGAGCTGCTGCAAGCGCGGCATCTCGTGCGAAATCATGAACTGCAGCTCTGTGCGGAAGAGGCCGATGCCTTCGGCCCCCGCTTCTTCGAGGTGGGGCAAGTCGGCGAGCAGGCCTGCGTTCATCAGCAGTTTGACGCGCTCTCCGTCTTTCGTGACGGCGGGCAGTAACCGCATCGCCGCGTACGCCGCCTGGCGCTGAGCGCGGAGGGCCAGCTTGTGGCGGTAGGCTTCGCGTACATCGTGCGCGGGGCGCATATGAACTTCGGCGGCGTCCCCATCGGCGATAACCCAGTCGCCGGATTCGATCTGGTCGAGCACGCCTTCGATGCGGCCGATGAGCGGAATGTCGAGCGCGCGGGCAACGATGGCGACGTGGCTTGTGGGTGAGCCCTCCTCGAGGATCAGGCCGCGCAGCTTCGTGCGATCGTAGTCGAGCAACTCCGCGGGACCCATCGTGCGCGCGAACAACACCGTGTCGGCCGGCAAGGCCTCGTGTGCCGAGGTGGCGGACTTACCCATCAAATGGCGCAGTAATCGGTTTGCCAGATCATCGAGATCGTGCAGCCGCTCGCGCATCAAAGGGTCGGTCTGGCGGGCCATGCGCGCGCGGGTGTCGTTTTGCACGCGCTCGACGGCGCCTTCGGCCGTGAGACCCGACAACACCGCTTCGCGCAGGCGGTTTGTCCAACCACGGTCGTGGGCGAACATGCGGTAGGCCTCAAGCACATCGCGCGATTCGCCGGCGATCGCTGTGTCATCAGTCGACAGCATCGCGTCGATCGACGTGCGCAAGTCGATGATCGCGCTGTCCAGGCGATCGCGCTCGGCGATCACGTCGTCAGCGATCAGTTTTTCGACCTTTACGCGCGGTTCGTGCAGTACTGCGCGGCCCATGGCGATGCCTTCGCAGAACGAGACGCCCTGACCGCGCCACGGGCGGTCGTGTTTTGGACCGATGTCGACTTCTGCGAGGTCGACGAGCGAGCCGGAGACAACGAGTTCGGCAAGAACCGTCGCCACGGTCAGAAGCGCTTCGACTTCTTCCTCGCCATAATGGCGGTGCGTTTTGTTTTGCACCGCAAGGACGCCCAATGTCGTGCCGCCGCTCCTGATGATCGGAACGCCGAGCATCGACTGGTAGGGGTCTTCGCCGGTTTCCGGGCGGTAGGAGAAGCTTGGGTGCTGCGGCGCGTCCGACAGGTTCAATGGCCGCGCGTTCGCGGCGACGTCGCCGATAATGCCTTCGCCCATTTTGAGGCGCGTCGTGTGCACAGCGGACCGGTTCAACCCTTCGGTCGCGAACAACTCCACCCACCCGCCGGGCTTGGAGAGATAGATCGAGCAGACCTCCGCCACCATATTGACGGCGATGACCTCGACCATCTTGTCCAGACGCGCCTGTGGCGAGATGCGCTCGACCATGATCTCGCGCATGCGCTTTAGAATCAGGCGTGGGCCGGCGGTGGTGGCCATTTAACTCCCTAAGGTCCGATGCGAGCGGCCGTCACTTGTCCAAACCGTAGGCGGTGTGGAGTGCGCGAACGGCGGTGTCCGTCAATTCTGCCGCGATAAGAACGCTGATCTTGATTTCGGAGGTCGAGATGACGTGGATGTTGATGCCTTTTTCGGCGAGCGTCTTGAACATCGTTTGGGCGACACCCGCGTGCGCGCGCATGCCGACGCCGATCACGGAGACCTTCGCGACGTTCTTGTCAGTCAAGAGTTTCTGAAAGGCGATCGCGGATTTGTTGCGTTCGATGATGTGGATCGCGCGCTCGAACTCCGCCCG
>JANNEL010000461.1:0-2045 GCA_031378595.1 Alphaproteobacteria bacterium | reverse complement strand
TGAGGACGCCCTCGTCGTCGGTGTGCCCGACGACAAGTGGGGCAGCGCCGTCACCGCCGTCGTCGAACTCGCGCCCAACGCCCGCTTCGACGAAGGCGCGTTGCGCGCGCACGTCCGTGAGCACCTGGCGGGCTACAAGACGCCGAAGCGCATCCTCGCCGTGCCGCAGATGTTTCGCGCGCCGAACGGCAAGGCAGACTACAAAGCGGCGACCGATTTCGCGCGCACTACACTGCGGCTCTAGTCATGGCTGCGACGGCGTCAACGCTGTTTGTTTCACGCCAAGACGCCAAGCCGCAAAGAAGAAGACTGGACAATCCTTGGCGCGAAGCGCCGATCAAGCTTCCGGATGGCGCCTACAGCGCCGGGTGGGCCTCTTCTTCTTTGCGGCTTGGCGTCTTGGCGTGAAACTCTTTTTCTACCCGTCCACGAGGCAATGAGACGATGGAGATAATCGAGCAGGCCAAGTCGTTCGCGGCAACACACGTCGCACCCAACGCCGCCAAATGGGCCCGCGAAGGCCGCATGCAAACGGAAGCGCTGAAGGCCGCCGCAGCCCACGGCCTACTCGCATTCCAAACGCCCCGCACATGGGGCGGCAGCGAGATCGGCTTCGCCGACAAGCTAAAGCTGCTCGAAACGCTCGCCCGCCACTCCTACGACTTCGCGTTCTCGCTCACGAACACCGCAGGCTGCGCCGCGCACATCGCGACCGCGTTGCCTTACACTGTCGCCGAGCGCTATGTCCCCGCGATGCTGAAGGGCGAACGCTTCGGCGGCAGCGCCTTGAGCGAACCAGGCGCCGGCAGCGATTTCGCAGGTATCAAAACCCGCGCGGTCAAAGACGGCGACGGCTGGCGTCTGACCGGCGAAAAGGGCTGGATCACGAACGCAGCCTTCGGCGACGTCTTCATCACCTACGCGCAAACCGATCCGGCCCAAGGCTGGCGCGGCATCGGCTGTTTCCTCGTCGATGGCACCCGCGACGGCTTCCGCCGCATCGCGCCTGAGGCGCTTGCCGGTGGTGGCATCGTTGGCGCAGGCGGTTTCAAGCTCGAGAACTATCACGTCCACGCTGACGAAGTTGTCGCTCCGCCGGGCCAAGCATTCCGCCGCGCGATGGCAAGCGTCAATCAGGCCCGCACCTACGTCGCCGCGATGTGCGTCGCCATGGTCGATGCCTGCCTCGACACGGCTATTACTTACGGCAAATCGCGTGAAGCCTTCGGCACACCGCTCGCCGCGAAACAGGGCTGGCGCTGGATGGCAGCCGACATCGCGACCGACGCCGAGGCCGCCCGCCAGCTCGTAGCGTCGGCCGCAGCCAAAATTATCGCGAGCGAAGACGCAGCTCTCGCTTCGGCGCACGCGAAGAAATTCGCAACGCGCATGGCGGTCCAGCGTATCTCCGACGCTTGTCAGTTGATGGGCGCCGCCGGCTTGCGCGAGGAATACCCGTTCCTGCGCCATCTCGCCTCCGCGCGCGTCGCCGGCTACACGGATGGCTCCACCGAAATGCAGAACGAACGCATCGCCGCCATCCTGTTAGGGTAAGAGCGAAATCCTACTCTCTCGGACCGTATTGATCGGCCAAGAACGCTTCAGCGCCTTCGACATCGGGCACCCAGTGGTGCCGGCTTACCCCAAAGAGCGAACGGACGGGCTTGTTGAACCCCGGATCGGCGAACGCCCCGACCGCGATGCCCACGGTCTGCGGGTCTAGCGATAGATCCCAGTAAACGGACGATCCGCATTTCGGGCAGAAGTGAAACGTCATCCGCCCGCCCCGCTCCGTCGCGCGCGTGAACGTCTTCGCTTCGCCCTCGACGGAAACCAACTGCGCACGGTCGAAGTTCGCATTGTCGCTGAACACGCTACCCGACCGCCGCTGACACTGAAAGCAATGGCAAACGACGACGCGCAACGGCTCGCCCCGAACCTTCACGCGCAAACTTCCGCAGCAGCAAATCGCGGTACGTTCCATGGAAACTCCTACTCCGGCTTTAGATCGCTCAGTCTATCGACCTTACGTAGCGCGGGAAACC
>JANNEL010000571.1:0-1765 GCA_031378595.1 Alphaproteobacteria bacterium | reverse complement strand
GGCCGCGTCGGTGCTGCGCTCGAGATGTTGACACCTGTCGACGCTGTGCCAGGCATTTACATCAACCGCGCCTTTCTACTTGCAATGACGGGCGATCTCCGAAGCGCTCACCAGGCGCTTGATAGCCTGAAGGTCCTGCGGCCGGAGTGGGAACGCGATGTGCGCTGGGTCGTGTCGGTGTGGTGGGATAACCCGGCCGTCGTTCTCCCCAAGCTACGATCTCTTGCGGAGAAGGCCTCGAGGCTGAAGAACCACACTTGCTTCGAACGGCTCCTGGGCGCGCTCGCGCGCCCCGGGAAGCCCCCCATCGTGCGTGGGTTGGCGGTGGATTGCGATGGAATGTCTCTCGATTGGCAAGTACGCGTACTCGCGCGCCAAGGCGACATCGACGGCGCTTACGAACGTATGGGGCAGGCATTTCCCAAGAACCGGCAGGGGCACATGTTCCTGTTCTATCCGGAACTGAAGGCATTCCGGCACGACAACAGGTTCATGCCGCTGGCCGCCCGTCTCGGCCTGCTGCGCTACTGGCGCGACACGAACCAATGGCCCGACTTCTGCGCCGACCCGGACCTACCCTACGATTGCCGGCAAGTGCGGACAGCAATGCCGGCCGGAGAGGGCGTGCACTGATCGCGTGGCGGCCACCGTGACGCAGCCATGTCGTCGCATCGACTTTTCACGTGATACGTGCTAGTTATAGCACGTTCCCCGGGGCTTGTGTCCGGCGGCTGCGACTTGACATCGTCGAACGGAACCCATCGCCCCGGCTCAAAGTTTGCCGGTGAGGCGTGAGGAGGCGTGCGCCCCGCACGGGCCGTTTGCCGCGAAAGCCTCACGTGAAACGGCACATGTGGCACAGCAAGTGGCACGGCCGACCCTGTCTCACATCGAACGCGAAAAACGGCGGCGCGCTGCGGCGTTCAGCGGGAAACGAACGTCAAACGAAGTGTCTCACATGGCACACCGCTTGTCTCGCATCGGGCACGGTCAGAAGACGACCACACTACGGATCGACTTGCCCCCGCGCATCAGCTCGAACCCCTCGTTGATGCGCTGAAGCGGCAGGGTGTGCGTGATCATCGGGTCGATTTGAATCTTCCCGTCCATGTACCAGTCCACGATCTTCGGCACGTCCGTGCGTCCGCGCGCACCGCCGAAGGCTGAACCTTTCCACACGCGCCCCGTTACAAGCTGAAACGGCCGTGTCGCAATCTCTTGACCCGACGGCGCCACGCCGATGATGATGCTCTCGCCCCAACCGCGGTGACAGCATTCCAAGGCTTGGCGCATCACCTGCACGTTGCCGGTGCAGTCGAACGAATAGTCGGCGCCACCCTTCGTCGCGTTCACGAGATAGGGCACGAGGTCGCCCTCGACCTCCTTCGGGTTGACGAAATGCGTCATCCCGAACCGCTCACCCCAGGCCTTCTTCTCCGGGTTGATGTCGACGCCCACGATGATGTCGGCGCCCACCATGCGCAGGCCCTGAATGACGTTGAGCCCGATCCCGCCAAGCCCGAACACGACGCAGTTCGCACCCGGCTCCACCTTCGCCGTGTTCACGACCGCGCCGATGCCGGTGGTGACGCCGCAACCGATGTAGCAAACCTTGTCGAACGGCGCGTCGGAGCGGACTTTCGCGACTGCGATCTCAGGCAGAACGGTGTAGTTCGCAAACGTCGACGTACCCATGTAGTGAAACACCGGCTTGCCGCCCAACGTGAAGCGCGAAGAGCCGTCCGGCATGACGCCCTTGCCCTGC
>JANNEL010000561.1:0-2116 GCA_031378595.1 Alphaproteobacteria bacterium | reverse complement strand
GGCAAGCCGCTGATGGCGTTCTTGTGTAAGGCTCTCGACGCGCCGTTTTGATTCGAGGGTTGCGATGCGTTTTGCACTGGTTGCCGCCGCGCTGCTGTGTTCTCTTTTGCCTGCGTTTGCCGGGGAGCGCGCGCGAGCGGTGGCCGTTGACGGACTCGCGCGCAGTTACACGCTGATCACCCCGGACAAGGTCCCCGCACCGCTGCCGCTACTGATCGTTTATCACGGCGGTGGGCAGACGGCGGAACGATCGCGGCGCTACACGCGCTTCGACGAGTGGGCAGGGCGTCAGAACTATGCCGTCGTCTATCCGCGGGGTAAGAGCAACCAGTGGAACGACGGGCGCGTGTCGGACGACATTGCCGAGCGAGACGCGGACGATGTCGAGTTTACGCGCAAGATCATCGACCAGCTTGTGGCTGAGGGCGTGGCCGACAGCGGGCGCGTGTTTCTGACGGGAGCCTCGAACGGGGGCATGATGGCGCTTCGGGCCGCTTGCGAGTTGGGTCCCGTCATCGCGGGGGTCGCGCCTGTGGTCGCGAACTTGCCTGTCGATTGGGATTGCCGTGCCAAGGCGATGCCCGCGCTCTTCATTCATGGCACCGACGACGCGTTCATGCCGTACGAAGGCGGCCGAGTGGCCGCCGGCAAGACCCGGCGTAATCTCGGTTCTGTGCGCAGCGTCGACGACACGATCGCCGTGTTCGAAGGCATGAACGGTTGCAGCGGCGTCAAAGAGACGAAGACGCTGGACGAGGTGGGCCGCGACAAGACCGCCGCGGTCATCACCGACTATGACTGCACGAGCGCGCCGCTGCGGCAGATCGAAATCCAAGGTGGCGGACACACATGGCCGGGTGCCCGCACCGGCATTCTTGCGGATTGGGTGCTTGGCAATACGAGCGAAGAAGTGAACGCGACCGCCGAGATTTGGAATTTCTTCAAGGCGCTGCCGGGCCGTTAGGACGAGCCGCAACCGCCGCCGCCACCGCAACCACCGCCGCCTTCTCCACCACCGCCCTCGCCACCGGTGTTGTGCTTTCCGCCGGACGAGGTGCCAATGAAGGGAATGAAGGACGAGGAGCCGTCGTCGCCTCCCTTGCCACGTTTGCCGCGTCTCTTGCCGGAGCGGGTTCCGCCGGCCCCTAAGAGACCGAGCAGCAGGACTGCCGTCGCTGCAATGCCACCAATGACGTAGGCGGCTGTGTTGCCGTCATTGCCGGGGCCATCGGCTGCCGCTGCCGCGGTTCCAGTGAGTGCGCCCGTTGCGCCGAGCGCGGCGCCGGCCCAGAGCGCACTCAGCTGCGGCTTGCGGACGATGAAGTGCGTTCTTGCGTCGACCCAGCGTTGGTGAGAGGCACCGGCGAAGCGCGCATCTGCGGACGGCCAGAACGCCGCAGGAGGCTCGTTACCGAATTCTTCGCGATAGAGCGCAAGTGTCTCGGCGTATTGGTTGCGGTATTTTGCATCTTCGCTTCTGCCGCCCTTCGTTGGGCTGTGGTGCAACGTGCGGCCGAGAACGTCTGCGCACAACTCGTCCCAGTAGGAGCGCGTGAATGTTAGGTGCAGGTGCCAGACCTGGTCGACGACATCGGATGGCGTGACTGGCGTTGCGCCTGTGGCGGCGAGGTAGATGAACTTCTTGTATTCTTCGATTGCCTGGCGCGCGAAGGTCTTCGACCAGCCGTTTTCATGTGCCAAGCGATCCGTGAAGCGAACTTGAGCGCGGGTGTCGTCGAGTTGAAAGTCGTTGAGCTTGTTCCAAAGCTCGAGATCGACCGGCATGCAATTCTCCCTCCGTTATTGTCGCCAAATAGGTGGGGTGCGGGTGCGACGGAAACATGACGGTGTTTCACGGGCGGTCACGAGCATTTGTCCGCTTATGCTCACCGGCGAGATTAGTGCGGCATGGACCGTGGCCGCCGTTTTGTGCAAAATACTTCGGGGATTTGGGGGAGTTACATGCGCATCGCAGCTATTTTTGCCGTCGCCACGGCGGCGGCCACATTGGCATGGGCCGCAGACGTTCAGCGTGTCGAGCGCGGCGTAATGGTCACGGAAAACGTGCCCGAGACGCCAGCCGCTCTGAAAGACACACTGCTGCAGTATCAGAACG
>JANNEL010000552.1:0-1700 GCA_031378595.1 Alphaproteobacteria bacterium | reverse complement strand
CGGCGTCGCGAAAGCGCGCGCGGACGTCATCCTGATATCGGGCCACGTCGGCGGCACCGGCGCCTCGCCGCTCACCTCGATCAAATACGCGGGCGTGCCGTGGGAGATGGGCCTCACCGAAGCAAACCAACTGCTCACGCTGAACAACCTGCGCCACCGCATCATCCTGCGCACCGACGGCGGCTTGCGCACCGGGCGCGACATCGTGATGGCCGCGATGATGGGCGCGGAAGAATTCGGCATCGGCACCGCGGCCCTCGTCGCCATGGGCTGCATCATGGTGCGCCAGTGCCACTCGAACACCTGCCCGGTCGGCGTCTGCACGCAGAACGAGGAGCTCAGAAAGAAATTCACCGGCACGCCGGAAAAAGTCGTGAACCTGATGAGCTTCATCGCCGAAGAAGTGCGCGAGATCCTGGCCTCGCTCGGCTTCCGCTCGCTGAAGGAGGTGATCGGCCGCACGGATCTGCTGACCCAAGTGAACCGCGGCGCGCACGACCTCGACGATTTGGACCTGAACCCGCTGCTCGTGCAGGCCGACCCCGGCCCGAACCCGCGCTACTGCACGATCGAAGGCCGCAACGAAGTGCCCGACACGCTGGACAAGGAAATCGTGAAGGACGCAACGCGCCTGCTCGAAGACGGCGAGAAGATGCAGTTGATGTACACGGTGCGCAACACGATGCGCGCGATCGGCACGCGCGTCTCGCACCACATCGTGAAGAAATACGGCATGAAGGGGCTCAACCCCGGCCAACTCACCCTTGACCTGCGCGGCTCGGCCGGCCAATCGCTCGGCGCCTTCGCGGTGCAGGGCGTAAAGCTGAAACTCTTCGGCGACGCGAATGACTACGTCGGCAAAGGCCTCTCGGGCGCGACCATCGTGGTCCGGCCGATGGTCTCAAGCCCGCTCGAGAGCGAACAGAACGTCATCATCGGCAACACGGTGCTCTATGGTGCGACCGCCGGCAAACTGTTCGCGGCCGGACAAGCCGGCGAACGCTTTGCGGTCAGAAACTCCGGCGCCCTCACGGTGGTCGAAGGCTGCGGCTCGAACGGCGTCGAGTACATGACCGGCGGCATCGCCGTGATCTTAGGGACGGTCGGCGAAAACTTCGCCGCCGGCATGACCGGCGGCATGGCCTTCGTCTTCGACCCGAAAAACGATTTCCCGATCAAACTGAACGAAGACAGCGTCGTGTCCCAACGCCTGAAATCCGCCTACTGGGAACAAACGCTGGCCGCCCTCATCGAAGAACACGTGACGGAGACGGGCTCGCGCCACGCCAAACGCATCCTCCAACAATGGGAAGTCACCCGCGACCAATTCTGGCAAATCTGCCCCAAGGAAATGCTCTCGCGCCTGAAACACCCACTAAGCGACGAACCAACAGCAGCGCGCGCCTAATCAATAAAAGTTCGTCAAGCCCGGCCATGACGACGAGATAGTTCTGATGCCGCACTCAATGTCCGACGAACCAACTGCGGCACGAGCCTGAAGAAAGAGACTCACGCGAAGCCGCGAAGACGCGAAAAGAAAGAGCTCTCACACGATGACACGATGACGTGTGCGCCTTCGGCGCGGAACGCGCCAGTCGGGCACCCATCGTCCCATCGTGTTGTCGTGTGAAATATCTTCTTCCTTCGCGTCTTCGCGGCTTCGCGTGAAATATCTTGCTTGAGGCGCCTGACGGGCCCGA
>JANNEL010000536.1:0-8500 GCA_031378595.1 Alphaproteobacteria bacterium | reverse complement strand
GGCCGCGTGCCCGCCGTGAAGGCGATGCCGTATTGGCCGGTGCCGTTGTCGGCGAACGCGCCCGCCGAGATGTAGTACCTTCCGGTGCTTGTCGCCGCATAGGTGAAAACGGAGTTGTTGTTCGGCAAACTGTCGTCGTCGTTGATCAGTTCGGTCGTGCCGTTGGTGTCCATGAGACGCAGAAACGGATCGACAACGTTGAAGACGCCTGTACCCGTCATCGCAAACGAATAGGTTTGGCCCGCTACCAGGTCGACCGCGTAGAAGTCGCGGTCGGCGTTGAAGGCGAGGTTGCCCTGTGCCGTCTGACCGCTTTGAAGAACATAGAAGGTCGAACTGTCGTTGGCCGCATCGATCGATTCAATGACGGTGGGAAGCGGTCCTGCCGCGCTGAACCCCGGATCGGGCTGTGGTGCGGCAGGCGGCACGTCTGCTCCGCCGTTGTCGGCGCGCGTGAAGGCGTCGAAGAGCTCGCCGGTGCCGGTCTTCGCCGGCGATTCGTTGGCTTGGGTAAAGCTAAAGGCGCCTGCTGTGCCACCCGTGTGGTGAGCAACGGAGCTATCGAACGCGTCGTTAAAGGTTACCTTCACTTTGACGTCGTTGCCTTTGTTCTGTGCGCCGCACCACGAGACGGCGAAATGATGCGAACTGCTTCCGGGTAAGCCGTCGTCCCAAGCCGTTACGATATCCATCACGCGCGCCAATACGTCGTGTGCGGTCGTGTGCACGTCGGCGGCTGGGTTGGCGAAGTTGAAAGTGGTTGGGAACGAGGCTTTCAGGTGAGCGCGGCGCATAGCGTAACCTTGTGCTTGGGAGAGCGATTGCCTGTATGTATGTCTAACGAAGTCGCGTTTGCTGTCCTATAGTGGCCCTACGCTTTTCCACCCGATCGAGTGAGCTGCGCACGCTTTGGCTGGCGGCCACCAGCGTTTCGCGCGTGAAATAGCCTCCGTCGGGTCGTACACCACATGGGCCTGCACAACCGGGAGGAGTCCTCTTTGGCAAGTTTTCGCCGGTGTCGATTCTCCGCAACACCCCTCGACGCCAAGGAAACGCGCTTTACTCAGGGCGGTCCTGGCGAGGTGCGCTTGCAAATACGAGGGCGGCGCCCGCCAGGGTCGAGACAACCAAGCGACCGTTTTGGTAACCGTAGGACCGCGCCGCACCCCAGCGTGTTGAGGTAGTCGCTTTCCTGCTCCATCACCCCGTTCGCAACGCACGCCATCTTGGTTGAGATCAGCGCACCGACCTTCCGCGTGCCTTTGCCGTATTCGACGGGGCCGGAATAGATGTTGAAGAACCGCCGGGCGCAGTATCTCGAAGTGGTCGCTGGCCTGGAAGCTCAGCTTGCCGCGGTCGATGGCCAGACGGTGCTTATCGCGCAAGAGACGGCGGCGACCGAGAAGCTTTTCGATCAAGGTCTCTCGACGTTGCCGAAGGTTTTGGCGTTGAAACGCGCGGCAAAGTCGCTTGCGGGCCAGCGCGGCGAACTGGCGGCGACTATTGCGCAAAACAAGCTCAAGGCCGGCGAGACCGACATGCAGGTCTTGGAGTTGAAGAACGACCGGCTCGACAAAATCACGGGCGAACTGCGCGACACCGAGCGGCGACGTTTCGAACTCGACGATCGTCTGAAAGCGGCAAAAGCGGTCGACAGCCGCATGAGGATCACGGCTCCGTCCGCCGGCGTCATCGTCGCTTCGACCATTCATTCGCCGGGGCAGGTGGTGCGCCCCGGAGATACGGTGATGGAGATCGTGCCGCAGGATGACCGGTTGGTCGTCGAGGCGCAGCTTAAGCCGGACGATGCCGACAATGTGCGCGTCGGTATTCCCGCTAAGGTTCGGCTGACCCATTTCAAGAACAAGTTTCAGCCGGTCGTGGACGGAAAGGTGATTTCGGTTTCGGCGGACCGCTTGGTCGATGCGCGCACCGGGGTCGCATATTATCAAGCGGAGATCGAAGTCGATCGAGCCGCGATCGCGGCGGTGCTGGGCGATGAGAAGCTGCAACCCGGCTTACCCGCCGAGGTGATGATCAGCCTCGGGTCTCACACGGCGTTGGAGTATCTGCTCGCGCCGCTGAACCGGCGCCTGCAACGCGCGATGCGCGAAGAGTAGGCGGCAAGACTCCCCACCAAGTTGTTCGCCCCAGAGACGTAGCTACATCAATTCAGATGAATGCAGTCAGTCCAATTCTCCCTCACATGCACGTTCGACCTTTTGGCTGATACCCAAAGGATACGCATCTATTCCATTCAGACTGCCAACCCTGTCAGCAACTTGACTGTGCGGCGCGCTCGCGCGCGTTAGTTAAGCAAATGAGAGGTCGTGGGGACTTCGTTTGGGGGGCTTACTTATGTTCGCGATGCGAACGGCTGCGCGCGTGCGGCCTATCGGAAAGACCAAAATCACAGTTCTGACAGCGGCGCTGATGGCGACGGCGTCGGTATTCGCAACGACAGGGCCTGCTTCCGCGGCGACCTGCAACGCTACGAGCCAGGCGTCGTACGACACGTGCGTGGCGACTGCGGCGACAGGCGACACGATCGTCGTGACGGTTGCCGTCTCGCATAACGTTGCCGTGGCGAACCCCGGTGTGACGCTTCAGGTCAACTCGGGTGGATCGATCGCCGATGGCGGCGCTTCTTTTGGCGTGGGCACGACGGCGCTCGTGATAAACGGCACCGGCTCGGTCACAACGTCCGGCGTCGACACGTTTGCATCGCTTGCGGGCACCGGCACTTTGAACACACCGTCCTTGAGCGCGGTCGTCTTCGGCAACGCGACAAATACGAGCTTTTCCGGCACGTGGGTCGCCCCTGACCTCAACACCGCTCTTGTGAAGCAGGGTACGGGAACGCTGACCATCGACGGCATGACGGCCGCGAACGGCGACTTCTTGGAGACGCAGGGTACGATCCTGCAATCGAGCGGAAGCACGAACATCAAGTCGCTTGCGGTCGGCACGGGTACCGGCAACACCGCGACGACGAATGTCACGGGCGGCACGCTGACGTTCACGGGTACCGGTCTTGTCGGCTTCCCATGCGCCTCGCAGTGTCCGGCGCTGCGCATCGGCGACTTCGGCGGTACCGGCATCTTCAACCAGTCCGCCGGTGTCGTGAATATCGGCGCGGCCGGCGTTGCCGGCAGCATGAACATCGGCAACCAGGGCGGCACCGGCACTTACAACATGTCGGGCGGCACGCTGAATTTGGGCGTGTTCGGCGACGTGAACAGCGCCGGCCTCTACGCGGTCGGCCGCAGCACAACGGACACACGCAACAGTGCCGGCGTGTTCAACATCACCGGCGGTTTGGTCGCCGTGAACGCGGGCGAATTGATCAACGGCGACCGCGACGCGCCGGGTCCATTGGCCACGACGTCGAGCACGATCAATCTGTCGGGCGGCACGCTTCGCGTGCGGAATGGCGCGAACCTGTGGCTCTCGGGCTTTAACAACGCTGGCGCGGTCGACAGCAGATTCAACTTGAGCGGCACCGGTGTTCTGGAGATCGGCGATGGCCGCTTGCAGGACAACTACGGCGGCGGCGGCGGCGCCTATGAGTTCAACCTCAACGGCGGCACGATCCGCGTGATCGACAGCGCGTTGGTGACGTCCGTCAATGCGATCCTGTTGGGCGCCTCGGCCACAACCGGCACGCAGATCGATACGAACGGCATCGGGGCGACGTGGAACGGCATTCTGTCGGGCACGGGTTGGATCGTAAAGACGGGCGCGGGCACGCTGAACCTGAACGGTGCCAACACCTACACCGGCGGTACGGGGTTCAACGGCGGGACGGTGTTCGTCGATGCTTTCAGCGACCTTGGCGCCGCGAGCGCGGGATTGTCCTTCAACGGCGGCACGCTTCAGACGGGGGCCAACTTCGTCCTATTTGGCCGGACCGGCACGATGAACATGGCCGGCAACGGTACGATCGACACGCAGGGCTTTTTCGATCAATTCGGTGGCAACCTGTCCGGCGGGGGAACGCTCACAAAGATCGGAACGGGCTTCCTGTTCTTGACCGGTAGTGCGGCGACGCATACCGGTCCGGTCAACATAAACGTAGGTTCCCTTGGTACGGACGGCCCGAATGCGATCGGCGACGTAAGCCCCGTGACCGTGGCGGCGGGCGCAAACTTCCAAATTTCCGGTGGGGGGCCCACGACGGAGACGATTGGGTCTTTGGCCGGTGCGGGCTCTACTCTGATTGCGTTCGGAAGCACGTTGGTGACGGGCGCAAACGGTCAGTCGACGACTTACACCGGAACAATAACGCAAGGCGGCGGCATCGGCAGCCTAACGAAAGTGGGCGCCGGCACGTTTACGGTGAACAACAACCTGAGCTACACGGGCCTGACGACCGTCAACGGCGGCAACCTTCGTTTGAACGGCACGATGGCCGACAGTCTGTTGGTCAACGCGTTGGGAACGTTTTCGGGCAACGCCACGGTCAACGGCAACGTAACGAACAACGGCCATATCGCGCCGGGCAACTCGCCGGGCACGACTGTTATCGTCGGCAACTACGTCGCGGGCGTCGGCGCCATGTTCGACATGGAAGTGCAGTTCGCGAACGCCGCTCTGCCGGTGAACGGAACGACGCATGACTTCATTTCGATCGGCGGCAGCGCGACGGGGACGACGCTGATCAACGTCATTCCCTTCCTGCCGTCGGTTCCGGCGGCGGCGACGAGCGGCAACGGCGTCGAACTCGTGCGGGTCGCTGGTGCGGTCGCTAGCGGCAGCCAGTTCCAATTGGCCGCGCCGGTGGTGCAGGGAGCCTATGAGTACATCTTGACCTATCGTCCGAACTACTCGGGCGCGCTTGACGGCTGGTTCCTGACCTCGCGGGCCGGTGAGAACCTCTATGGCGAAGCCGCGATGTTCACGACCGGTCAAGCCGTGGTCGACGCGTGCTTCCGCGGCGAAGACGCGCTTGCATTCGACGGTAACGGCCATGAAGGCCGCGGCTGGGCCCGCGTGAAGACGGGCAGCGTCGAGACGGGGGCCGACACCGGGCTCGACAGCGACCTGAACTACACCTGCGGTTCGGGCGGCGTCGACGTTCGCGTCGCCGACTCCGTGCGCCTCGGGGTGTCGGCGGGCTATGCGTCGACCGATACCAACGTCGTCACCCCGACCGGGATCGGCGACATGAACGGCGATGCCATGGGGGCGCAGGTCTATGCTTCGATGCACCACGGCAACTTCTTCGCCAACCTGTCGGCGGGGTACGTTGCGATGGACTTCCAGTTCGACGGCGCCGTCTCGGACACTCGCGAAGGCGATGTCGAAGGCGTGATCGGCGGTCTGCAACTCGGCGCCAACTGGCCCGTGTGGGACGCGTGGCACCTGGGCGCTGTCGGCGAGGTCAATTATGACGGCCTCGACTGCGACAACCAATGCCTCGTGGCCGGCACGATTGCCGACACGGCGGATTGGAGCGCGCGCGGTACGTTGCGTCTCGACGGTGAGCTCTACGACGGGCAGTTCCTGCCGTTCGTTGCGCTGTCGTTCTCCGACCGCTTCGGCGATCTGACGGTCACGAACGGTTCGGCCGGCCTCACTGTCGACGCTGCATCGAGCGTGCTCGGTGCCAAGCTCGGTGCGACGGTCATGATTGACAATGGCTGGGCGCTGTTCGTGAACGGCGGGATCAGCGAAGGTCTCGACAACGACGTCAGCGGTTGGGACGGCGCGGGTGGCCTGAAGGTCGTCTGGTAACAGCCGCCAACTCAAACCAAAACGAAGCGCCCCGGCATTGCCGGGGCGCTTTCGTTTTAAGGATCGCGCTGCGGGCGAAGGGTGCCGGCGCTTGTCCCCGGCGAGGCGAGTGGTTCGATCGACGATCAGTTGAGTCCATTGGATGCGGTCACGTGGTATGATCTTGCCGCCTATATCTCATGGTCTCCCCATGCGGTTGGGCCGGCCCGTCGTTTCAGCGTTCGCGCGCTGACGGCGGGCCTTTTGTTGGTCGCTATTGCGCGTCAGGGCGTTCCTGGCGTGGCGCGCTGGCGAACACGAGGGCGGCGCCCGCCGGGGTCGAGAGAACCAGGCGATCGTTTCGGTAACCGTAGGACTGTGCCGCACCCAGTGTGTTCAGATAGTCGCTTTCTTGCTGCATCACCCCGTTCGCAACGCACGCCATCTTCGTTGAGATCAGCGCACCTACTTTCAGCGTGCCTTTGCCGTATGTGACCGGGCCGGAATAGATGTTGCAGCCGGAGCGACCGGAAACGCGCGCTTCGCTGAAGCTTAGCGTTACGCGGCCAGGTTCGATGACCGGCTTGCCGTTGATCGTCTGCGCAACCCAGTCGACTTGGGTCAATCTGCTTTCGTCTTGCGCCGTCGGCGTTTCGCAAGCCGTGAGCGCCAACGCGATGGCGATGCTGGTCAATCGAAGGCGCATGAGGCGTCTCCTTATCGTTTGAGCAATGAGCCCAAAACGCCGCGCACCAGTGCACGGCCGATGCTGCTGCCGATGGTGGAGGTGACGGAGCGCGCAGCGCTCTTTGCGATCGCTTCGCCCATCGTTTGGCGCTGATAGCCGCTGGACCTTGCGCGCGGTTGCGGCTCTTCGCGCTGGGACTGCGGCATCGGATAGGACGAGCTGCGCTTGCGCTCAGGCTCGGGCGCCTGGTCCTCCGGTTTCGACGTGCCCCAGCCCCAACCCCAGCCGCCGGATTTTTGCGCCGGCGGTTGCACGGTCGATGCTTGCGACGGGGTTTGCTTGCCCTCGGCTTTCGCCATCAGATGTTCGTAAGCAGATTCGCGGTCGATCAGTTGGTCGTACGCGCCCTTGAGCGGGCTTGCGGTCAGCACCGCGGCACGCTCAGCCGGTGTGATCGGACCCATGCGGCAGGTCGGCGGCGTGATCAGGACGCGATCGACGATCGAGGGGATGCCCTTCGCATCCAGCGTCGAGATCAACGCTTCGCCGACGGCGAGTTCTTGCACCGCGTCGGCCGCGCTGAACTTTGGGTTTTCGCGGAAGTTATCGGCGACCGCTTTGACCGACTTGCGGTCCTTCGGCGTGAAGGCGCGCAGTGCGTGTTGGATCTTGTTGCCGAGTTGGCCCAGCACGTCGTCTGGGATGTCGAGCGGCGACTGCGTGCAGAAATAGACGCCGACGCCTTTCGAGCGGATCAGACGAACGACTTGCTCCACCTTATCGACCAGCGCCTTCGGTTGGTCGTCGAACAACAGGTGCGCTTCGTCGAAGAAGAAGACGAGCTTCGGCTTGTCGAGGTCGCCGACTTCGGGCATCGACTCGTAAAGTTCGGACAGCAGCCATAGCAGGAAGGTCGCGTAGAGCATCGGGCTGCCGAATAGTTTCTCGGCGGCGAGCACGTGGATCGCACCGCGGCCCGTGTCGTCGTTGATCATCAAGTCGGCGAGCTTCAGTGCGGGTTCGCCGAAGAACGCGTCGCCGCCCTGGTTTTCGAGTGTGAGCAGCGTGCGCTGGATCGCGCCGACCGACGCCGGCGCGATGTTGCCGAATTGGACGGAGTATTTGTCCGAATTCTCCGACACGTGCACCAACATCGCGCGGAGATCTTTCAAGTCCAACAGCAGCATGCCCTGCTCATCGGCGACGCGGAACACGATGTTGAGGACACCTTCTTGCGTGTCGTTGAGTTGCAGCATGCGGGCGAGGAGGGTGGGGCCCATCTCCGACACGGTCGCGCGCAGCGGATGGCCGAGTTCGCCGAACAGGTCCCAGAACACGACGGGGAAGTCGGCAGGCTTCCATTCCGTGTTGCCGATCTTCCCAAGGCGTTCGGTGATGAACGGCTTCACCTCCGCCGGCTGACAAAATCCTGCGAGATCGCCTTTGATGTCAGGAACGAAGACAGGCACGCCCGCATTCGAGAAACCTTCGGCCAGCACGCGCAACGTCGACGTCTTGCCGGTGCCAGTCGCGCCGGCGATCAGGCCGTGGCGGTTGGCGCTTGAGAGCAGCAGGCTCTGTGGGGCTTCGCCTTTGCCGAGAAAGATTTGACCGGGTTGTGACATGAGGTTTCGTTGATCCTTGGGGGTAGGAGGCGGCAAACGATTATACGGCGGGCGGCGGATCTTTGTGCTCGGATTTGTACGGGGCAGGCGGGTGGCCCGAAATGCGGTCGAGCAGGGCGAGGAAGACTGCGGACGCGATGAAGACGAGGTGGATGATGACCTTCCACATGATATCGCTGTCCGTGAATTGCTCGCGATCCAAGAAGACTTGCAGAAGCTTCACTGCCGAAATCGTCAGGAGCGCGGTTGCAACTTTCACTTTCAACGAGCCGGGATCGAGGCGGCGCAGCCACTCCGGCGAATCGTCTAGCGAGTCGTCGCCGAAGCGGCCGACGAAATTCTCGTACGAGCTCAGCATGACCATGACGATGAGGCCCGATACCAGCGCGCCGTCGATGAGTTCCAAAATCGGCATCACCATCGAGAACTCGCCGTTCGCTTTCTCCGGCGGGAAGAGCGCCATCTCGGCGAC
>JANNEL010000463.1:0-3029 GCA_031378595.1 Alphaproteobacteria bacterium | reverse complement strand
CCGGGCCGCGTGCGGCCGAAGGGGCCGCTCGTTTGGGTGCATGCGGCGAGTGTGGGCGAGTCCGTTTCGGTCTTGCCACTTATTCGCGAGCTTGGCCGTGTTCGGCCGGACGCAACCGTGTTGGTCACGACCGGCACCGTGACGTCGGGGCGCGTGATGGGCGAACGGTTGCCCGCGAATGCGTTCCATCAGTTTGTGCCCGTCGATACGCCGACGGCGGTGCGGGCGTTCCTCGACTATTGGCAGCCGGGATTGGCGCTCTGGGTCGAGTCCGAGCTCTGGCCGAACATGCTGCACGAGACGCGGGAGCGCGGCATTCCGGTCGCGCTCGTCAACGCGCGCATGTCGGAGAGTTCGTTCCGCAATTGGAAGCGCGCGAAGCGGGCGGCGGCGGAGCTGCTCGATTCCTTCGACATTTGCCTCGCGCAAGACGACGACGTCGCCGACAAGCTCCGGCAACTCGGCGCGCGGCATGTCGAGGTGCCGGGGAACTTGAAGCTTGTCGGCGATCCGCTGCCATACGACGCGGATGTGCTGATGGAATTGCGCGCGGCGATCGGCAGCCGGCCGAAGTTGCTGTGGGCGTCAACGCATGAGGGCGAAGAACAGCTCGCAGCCTTCACGCACCGCGATCTGGCGTCGCAGTTTCCGCGTTTGCTCACGATCATCGTGCCGCGCCATCCGCAGCGCGGACCGCAGATCGCGGCGGCACTTGAAGGGTTGTTCCGCGTGGCGCGGCGTTCGAAGGGCGAACTGCCGGGCGCGGACACAGAGCTTTACATTGCCGACACGTTGGGCGAACTCGGCGTCTTCTTCCGGCTTTCGCCGCTTGCGGTGATGGGCGGTTCGTTCGTGCCGCATGGCGGACAAAATCCGCTGGAGCCGGCGCGGCTTGGCGCCGCAGTTTTGAGCGGGCCACACATCGACAATTTCCGCGAGATTTTTCGTATTCTCGTTGCGGGCGGCGGGGCGGAAGTCTTGAGCTCGAACGAACAGCTGACCGAGCGCGCGCGCTTTCTCCGCGACAACGACATCGAAACGATGCAACGAGGGCAAGCGGCCCAAGCCGTTGCCGGATCGAAAGAACCACTCTTGCGCACGTTCGAATTTCTCGCACCATATTTGAGGGCGTTCGATGCGAATGCGCGCGCCTGAATTCTGGTATTCCGACCCGAACGACACTGTTGCCTTCGTGCTGAAGCCGCTGGGCTGGCTCTACGGTTTCGTGGGGCGCACGCGCGCTTCGATGGTGACGCCGTTCAAGGCCTCCGTGCCCGTTATGTGCGTCGGGAACTTGACCGCAGGCGGCACTGGTAAGACGCCGCTTGCGATTGCGATCGGCGAGCGTTTGAAGGCGCGCGGTTTGCGCGTCTCGTTCCTCTCGCGCGGGTATGGCGCCGACGTTCCGGGCGCGATGGTCGTCGATGCGGCCGAAGACACCGCCGAAGAAGTGGGCGACGAACCGTTGATGCTGGCGCAGCATGCGATGACGATCGTGTCCCCGGACCGGCCGGCGGGTGCCAGGCTTGGCGTGTCGCGCGGGGCGCAGGTCGTGGTGATGGACGACGGGTTCCAGAATCCGAGCCTCGCGAAAGACCTTTCGTTCGTCGTCGTGGATGCGTCGAAAGGCTTCGGCAACGGGTGCCTTATTCCCGCGGGTCCGCTGCGCGAGCGGGTGGAAGACGGGCTGGCACGGGCCGACGCCGTGATCGTCATGGGAACGGGCCACGTTTTCCTGCCGGTCGAAAAGCCGATCTTGCGCGCCTCGCTCGAGCCGTTGCCGGAAGAGCGGGCGCGCCTCAAGAACAAGCGGGTTGTTGCGTTCGCCGGGATCGGCGAGCCGAAGAAGTTTTTCGCAACCGTCGAAGACTGCGGCGCCATCATCACCTCGCGGCACGAGTATTCGGACCATTATGCGTACAGCAACGACGATCTTGCGGATCTGCGCGAGATCGCGAGCACCCAAGATGCTACGCTGCTCACCACGGAGAAGGATCTGTTGCGCCTTGAGCCCGACGTTCGCGCGGGCATCAGTTGCCTGAAAGTTATCGCGAAGTTCGAGCCGGAATCGGCTGCCCAAATCGAGCAATTGATCGAGCAATGTCTGAAACGATTCCTGCAGCCCGCACTGGCCATGCACTAAAGAAGGTTCACGCGTCGGCGACGTACGCGATGTACGCCGTGTACGCGGTCGAGTACGCGCTGTTCTGGAGCGTGATGTCGCTGTTCCGGGCCCTCGGGCTGCGCCGCGCCTCCGACGTCGGCGGTTGGCTGGCGCGAAAGCTCGGGCCCAGGATCCCGGTGACACGGCGGGCGCGGCGCGCGATGGCGCTTGCCTTCCCGGCAATGAGCGAAGTGGAGCGCGAGCGCCACATCGTGGCCATGTGGGACAATCTCGGCCGCACGTTCGCGGAGTATCCGCATCTCGATAAATTCTGGGCGGTGAAGCCCGGCGCGCGTATCGAAATCGTGGGCATGGAGCACGCGCTGGCTGCGATCGCCAAGCGACGGGGCGGGCTTTTCGTTTCCGGGCATTGCGCGAACTGGGAGACGATGCCGCGCTGCATCGCGGATGTCGGTCACAAGGGCACGCTCGTCTACCGGCCGCCGAACAATCCGTGGGTTGACGCCTGGATCGTCAAGCAGCGCAAGATCGGGTTGCCGACCTTGGCCGCCAAGGGCGGCGACGGGGCGCGGGCGATCATCAAGACGCTGAAAGAAAACGCGTTCATCGCGATGCTCGTCGATCAGAAGGCGAATGACGGGATCTCCGTTCCATTGTTCGGGCGCCCCGCGATGACCTCGCCCGCGGCGCCGGCGCTTTCGATCCGGCATAAGGCGCCGGTGGTGCCCGCGTGGTGCGAGCGGCTGCCGGGGCAGCGGTTTCGCGTCACCGTCTATCCCGAGCTTCGGATGCCGGACACCGGGGACAAGGCCCGGGACACGTACGAACTGGCGCTTCAGCTCAATCAGTTTCTCGAGGCGCGGATCGCCGAGAATCCGGCGAATTGGCTTTGGCTGCACAGCCG
>JANNEL010000462.1:0-5423 GCA_031378595.1 Alphaproteobacteria bacterium | reverse complement strand
ATTCCCGCACGAAAGGCGAGGGCGAGGCGCAAGCGCGCGAGGCGTTCCCGTCCGTCACCATCGTGCGTCCCTCGATCGTGTTCGGGCAGGGCGACGGCTTCTTCAACATGTTCGCAAACCTGATGCGCATGGCCAAGCTTGCCTTCCCGCTGTTCGGCGGCGGCAAAACGAAGTTCCAGCCGGTGTTCGTGGGCGACGTCGCCGATGCGGTCGCGAACGCGGCAGCAGACACGCGCACACGGGGGCGGACCTACGAACTCGGCGGCCCCGCCGTCTATTCGCTGAAAGAGTTGCTCGCGTTCATCTCGACGACGATCGAACGCAAGCGCGCCTTCTGGCCGTTCCCGTTCTTCATGCTGGACATCTTCGCAGCACTGTTCGGTTGGCTGCCGTTCTCACCCATCACCCGCGACCAAGCGCGCCTGCTGCGCAAGGACAACGTCGTGAAAGCAGGCCCGGACGCCGCATCCGTCGGCACGCTGGCCGATTTGGGCGTCAATCCGACAGCGGTCGAAGCGATCGTGCCGAGCTACCTCTACGCCTACCGCCCCACCGGCCAATACGCCGAAACGCGCGGCGCCTAGCCCAGGATCGATTTCAGCAGCGGCTCCAGCGTCGGCGAATATTCTTTGAAGATCAGGTAGCCGAGCAGGAACGAGCCCGCGAAGATGCGGTACCACGCGAACACGCCGAAGCCGTTGTTCGAAACGAACGCGATGAACGCCTTCGCGACGTAGTACGCACTGACGAACGAAATCACGAACCCGACCGCGAGCGCCGCCATATCGTCGTAGGCCAGCTCCCCCCAATGCTTGTAGAGCGCATAAGCCGAAGCGCCGAACATGATCGGGATCGCCAGGAAGAACGAAAACTCCGCCGCCGCACTGCGCTCGACCTTGAGCAACAGCGAGCCCATGATCGTGGCGCCCGACCGCGAGAGCCCCGGCATCAAAAGCGCCAAGCACTGGCAAAGCCCGATCAAGAAGTAGATGCGCATCGGGAAGTCCTCGACCGCGTAGTATTGCGGGATCTTCACCATCCGCTCGATGAAGATGATCGCCACGCCGCCCACGACGAGCGCGACCGCCACCACCCATTTCGAGAACAGATAGTGTTCGATGAAGTCCGATAGCAGCACGCCCAGGATTGCGGCCGGGATGGTGGCAATGATGAGTCCGACCGCAAAACGCTGTGCGTTCGCGTTCGACGGAATGGCCTTCGTGACCCGCCACAGATACTCAAAATAGATCACGCAGATCGAAAGAATGGCGGCGAGCTGGACGACCACCAAAAACACCTTGGTGGCCGAAAGTCCGAGCAGTTCCTCGACGATGATCATGTGCCCGGTCGACGAGACGGGCAGGAACTCGGTAACGCCTTCAACCAGCGCGAGAATGACTGCGGAGACAATCTTCCAAATCAGCTGGTCCATGAGCACGCCCCGCAATGAAGGGCGCCCGTGTACCACATTGCCCGCATTCCGCCACCCGGCGGCCAGATAGTACCGAAACAGGACGATTAGGCCGCCGAGGTCGCCAGTCGCGTGGCGCCAACGCAAGATCACCCACAAAATAGGTAAGTAATACTGCCAATATGACCTTACTCCAGCAACTTTTGGTCCGTATAAGGCCTTCAATCGAGGTTTTCTTACGAGATCGACCAAAGTGGCCGAGAACAAACTCCTGCGCTTCGTTTCAGTCCCCCGGGCCATGCCCGAAAAGCGGGCTGCCAAGGCGCGCACAGGCGACTTCGACGAGATCTTCGCCGAATACGTGACCAAGAAGGCCGAGGAGCAGGCCGGCCGGTGCTCGCAGTGCGGCGTGCCGTTTTGCCAGGTCCATTGCCCGCTCCAGAACAACATCCCCGACTGGCTGAAGATGACGGCCGAAGGACGCCTGGAAGAGGCCTACGAGCTCAGCCAAGCGACCAACAACATGCCGGAGGTTTGCGGCCGCATCTGCCCGCAAGATCGCCTGTGCGAAGGCAACTGCGTCATCGAACAATCTGGCCACGGCACCGTCACGATCGGCGCAGTCGAGAAATACATCACCGACACCGCGTGGGAGCAGGGCTGGGTCAAACCCATCCGCCCGTCCAGCGAACGTGGCCGCACCATCGGCATCGTGGGCGCAGGTCCCGCAGGCCTCGCCGCGGCAGAACAACTGCGCGAAAAAGGCTACGGCGTCACGATCTACGATCGCTACGACCGCGCCGGCGGTTTGCTCACCTACGGCATCCCGAACTTCAAGCTCGAGAAGGATATCGTCGAACGCCGCACAGCGCGTTTGAGCGACGGCGGCATCGACATCCAACTGAACACCGAAATCGGCAAGACCGTGACGCTGGCGAAGTTGCGCACGCAACACGACGCGATGCTGCTCGCAACCGGCGTCTACAAAGCGCGCGACATGGCGGCACCGGGCGTGGGCCTTCCCGGCATCGTGCAAGCCATGCGCTACCTCACCGCGTCGAACCGCGTGTGCCTCGGCGACAAGGTGAAAGAGTTCGACAACGGCACGCTGAACGCAAAGGGAAAGAACGTCGTCGTCATCGGCGGCGGCGACACCGCGATGGACTGCGTGCGCACGGCCGTTCGCCAAGGCGCGAAGTCGGTGACGTGTCTCTACCGCCGCGACCGCGAGAACATGCCGGGGTCACTCCGCGAAGTCAGCCACGCGGAAGAAGAAGGCGTCGTCTTCTCATGGCTCGGCGTGCCCAGAGCCTTCACCGGCGACAAACGCGTCACCGGCGTGAAGGCGCTCCGCATGCGGCTCGGTCCCGCCGACGCCAGCGGCCGCCAAGTCCCGCAAGAAGTCGACGGCAGCGATTTCACGCTGCCCGCCGACCTCGTGATCATGGCGTTGGGCTTCGATCCGGAAGACCTGCCGGTCGCCTTCGGCGAGCGCGGCCTCAACGTGACCAAGTGGGGCACGCTGAAGATCGACCACAAGACGATGATGACCTCGCTCGCGGGCGTCTTCGCGGCCGGCGACATCGTGCGCGGTGCATCCCTCGTCGTCTGGGCCATCCGCGACGGCCGCGACGTGGCCGAGAGCATCCACCGCTACCTCGAACAAAGAACACGCGAAGCAGCCCGCGAAGCGGCGGAGTGACGACCATGACAAACGAAATCACCCGCTACCTCGCCAACGCCGCGCATCTCGAAGAAAACCACGCGTATTCGCCCGACCAGGAACACGACGCATGCGGCGTCGGCCTCATCGCCGCCGTCGACGGCAAACCCCGCCGCGACGTCGTCTTAAACGCGATCGCGGCGCTGAAATGCGTCTGGCACCGCGGCGCCGTGGATGCCGACGGCAAGACCGGCGACGGCGCGGGCCTGCACATCCAAGTGCCGCAAGACTTCTTCGCCGACGAAGTGAAGGCGACCGGCCATCAGCTCGAGGGCGGCCGCATCGGCATCGGCATGATCTTCCTGCCGCGCACAGAGTACGTGGCGCAAGAGACCTGCCGCACGATCGTCGAGGCCGAGATCCTGCGCTTTGGCTACTACATCTATGGTTGGCGCCAAGTGCCGGTCGACATCTCCGTCATCGGCGAAAAGGCGAACGCGACGCGTCCTGAGATCGAACAGATCATGTTCGACACGCCCAAGGGCCGCGACGTCGAGGAGATCGAGCGCGATCTTTTCATCATCCGCCGCCGCATCGAAACGCAGGTGAAGAAGGCTTCGATCCCGAACTTCTACATCTGCTCGCTGTCCACGCGCTCGCTGATCTACAAAGGCATGTTCCTCGCCGAGCAACTGGCCACGTTCTATCCGGACCTGAACGACAAGCGCTTCGTCTCGCCGATGGCGATCTACCATCAGCGTTATTCCACGAACACGTTCCCGACCTGGTACCTGGCGCACCCGTTCCGCATGCTCGCCCACAACGGCGAGATCAACACGTTGAAGGGCAACGTGAACTGGATGAAGAGCCATGAAATCCGCATGGCCTCCGAACATTTCAAGGGACACGAAGACGACATCAAGCCGATCATCCAACCGGGCTCGTCCGACAGCGCCGCGATGGACGCCGTCTTCGAAGTGCTCTGCCGCGCCGGCCGTTCCGCACCGATGGCAAAGATCCTCTTGATCCCCGAAGCCTGGTCGAAGAAGGACACGACCCCGCCCGCACACCGCGCGATGTACCAATATTCGAACGCGGTGATGGAGCCGTGGGACGGACCGGCAGCAATCGCCGCCACGGACGGCCGCTGGGTAATCGCAGGCCTGGACCGCAACGGCCTGCGCCCGCTCCGCTACACGCTGACCGACGACGGCACGCTGTTTGTGGGCTCCGAGACCGGCATGGTCGTGCTCGACGAACGCAAGATCGTGAAGAAGGGCAGGGTCGGTCCCGGCCAGATGATCGGCGTGGACTTGCAGCGCGGACAGTTCTTCGACGACCGCGCCATCAAAGACGAACTCGCGAAGGAACATCCTTACGAAGAGTGGACGAAGAACATCGTCGACCTCGAACCCATCATCGGCCCGGGGCCGGAACCGTTGATGTTCGCGGAGAAGGGCGAACTGCGCCGCCGCCAACTCGCAGCCGCGATCTCGCTCGAAGATCTGGAGATGGTGCTCCACCCGATGGTGGAAGACGGCAAAGAACCCGTGGGCTCCATGGGCGACGACGCGCCGCTGGCCGTGCTGTCGCAACAATACCGCCCGCTCTCGCACTACTTCCGCCAGAACTTCAGCCAGGTCACGAACCCGCCGATCGACAGCCTGCGCGAAGACCGCGTGATGAGCCTGCGCACGCGTTTCCGCAACCTCGGCAACGTGCTGGCGCAAGACGCGACGCAAGCCGACGTCTTCACGCTGGAAAGCCCGATCATCTCCACCGGCATGTACATCCGGATGAAGGAGCATCTGGTCGGCAAGTTCTTCGAAATCGACTGCGTGTTCGATGCAAGCGAAGGCGACATCAAGGACGCGCTCGCCCACATCTGCAAGCAAGCCGAAGACGCGGTCGCATCCGGCTACTCGCATCTCATCCTCACCGACGAACGCGTCGGCCCGACGGTCGCGCCGATCCCGATGATCCTGGCTGTCGGCGCCGTGCATTCGCATCTGGTGAAGACGGGCTACCGCACGTTCACGTCGCTGAACGTCCGCTCCGCCGAGTGTATGGACACGCACTACTTCGCCGTGCTGATCGGCGTGGGCGCGACCACGGTGAACGCCTACCTCGCGCAGGAATGCATCGCCGACCGCCACGCACGCGGCCTGTTCGGCAAGCGCACGCTCGGCGAATGCGTGAAGCGTTATCTGGACTCGGTCAGCGCGGGCCTGCTCAAGATCATCTCGAAGATGGGCATCTCGGTCATCTCGTCCTACCGCGGCGCCTACAATTTCGAAGCCGTCGGCCTCTCGCGCTCGATGGTCGCGGAATACTTCCCCGGCATGCCCT
>JANNEL010000423.1:0-4527 GCA_031378595.1 Alphaproteobacteria bacterium | reverse complement strand
CGTCAGTTCATCATCTACTTCGGCTTCAACAAGGCGAACCTGAACGCAAGCGCGATGCAGGTCGTTCGCGAGGCAGCGGCCGTGGCCATGCATGACGGCTACGTGCAGATCCTTGTCACCGGTCACACCGACACGGTCGGGTCGAACGCCTACAACATGCGCCTCTCGAACCGCCGCGCCGGTAACGTGAAAAAAGCTCTTGTGAACGAAGGCATCCCGGGGAACTCGATCTCGGCCAGCGGCAAAGGCGAGACGATGCTGAGCGTCCAAACCGGCGACCGCGAGATGGAAGCGCGCAATCGCCGCTCAGAGATCAACCTGAACTGATCCCGCTTCGACCGGCAAAAGAAAAAGGGCGCGTCCCGCGGGACGCGCCTTTTGTTTTCTAACGCTCGTTACTGCTGCGCCGGCGGCATTGGCGCCGCAGTGACCGCTTCGGCAGGCATCTCAACCGGCGTCCCAGCCACCTCAGGCTTCGCCCGCGGCATCGGCACAACCTTGCCGGTGGTCGACGCTGTAACGAGCGCAGGCGATCCACAGACGTCCTGGCCATGGCGGTTTGCGACAGGTTCGGTCATCGCGAAATCGACCAGCTTCAATTTCTCCGGCCCCAGCAGTCTGTCGTAAAGTGCCGAGGAATAGTTGCAGAACTCTGTGATGTTCGCGAGGCTGCGTTGCGAAGCCTCGTTCGCGGTCTTCGACTTGTAATCCTCAAGCCGGGATTCCCGCCCGAAATACTTCATCATCGTTTTGTGTGCGGTCATGAGGTCGGGGCGATACGCGGTCACAAACTCGTTGTACCGCGGGGTCATCTTGCACGACAGCGCACCGACCACGAGTTCGGTCTGCAGCATGCGCATCTGAAACGCGCTCAAGACCTTGTCCTTGATGCACTTCGGCGCGGGCGCCGCCTTCTTTTTGGCAGCAATCGCCGGCCCCGCCACCAATGCGGCGACTGCAATCAACAGAGCTGCGCGTGAAAACTTCATCGACTTCCTCCCCGACTCACTGCATTCATCATAGGGGCGGCCTTTACCACACGAAAGAGCCGCCCACTGGCAATTTCCGATGCATTGCGACCGCTGGTAGTCTAGGCCCACGACGCGAGCAACCCCTGGCAAGTACGGCGGGCAAAACATGGCCAGCGACGACATCGAAATTGCGCGGCAAGAAGGGTCCGAGTTCCGATCCGTTCGATTGCAAGTGCAGGCCGACGGCGCGATCCGGATGCACGCCTACGACAAGGGCGCGACCGCAAAACTGACGTTCGGCCACGACGAGTACGAGTTTTGGGTCACGGTGCCGCCGGCCGAAGTCGCAAAACTGGCGGCTGTATTGCTACGGGATAAATTCGGCGGCCGGTTGCAAGCGGTGACCGAATTGCGCGACTTTTGCAAACAGCATGAGATCGTCAACGAGTTCGAGACCTGGACGTGAACCGGCTATATTCACGCCTCATGGGGGACACGATGCATAAGTTTGTTTTGCTGGCGGCGTTCGCTGCCGGAGTCATGACGAGAGCCGCGCACGCCGACGAATGGCGCGAAGTCGATCCGGAAAATCTGGTCGTCATGGACATCAAGTACGGCCGCGTGCTGATCGAACTCTCGCCCGATCTTGCGCCCAAACATACGGAGCGCTTCCGCGCCCTCGTCCGCGCGAAGTTCTACGACGACAAAAGCTTCTACCGCGTCATCGACGGCTTCGTCGCCCAAGGCGGCATCGGTGAAGGCGACGACAAGAAGACGCCGGAATGGCCGCCGCTGACCGCAGAGTTCGACCAAAAAATCACGGGCAAGACCCCTTTCACGTCCCTAGGATCGCCTGACCTGTTTGCCAAGGAAGTGGGCCACATCGATGGCTTTCCTGTCGGCCGCGATTGGGACGACGGGCGCATGTGGATTCTGCATTGCCCCGGCACCGTCGCAATGGCGCGCGACTCGGATCCGAACACTGGGAGTACTGAGTTCTACATTCCGATCGGCCATGCCCCGCGCCGTCTCGATCGCAACCTCACGGCCTTCGGACGCGTGCTCGAAGGTATGCAGTACGTGCAAAAATTGCAGCGCGGCGATCCGAAGGTCGACAGTGGTGCCATCAAAGACGAAGACGACCGCGATCCGATTGTCCGCGTGCGCATGGCCGCCGACATGTCGACGTCCGACCGCCCGCGCATCGAAGTCATGGACACGACATCGAAGGAATTCGCCGACTTCAAAGCCCAACGACGCAACCCCGCGCCGGATTTCTACAAGCGTGTCGCCAAGAACTTAGACATCTGCGGGTTCAGCACGCCGGTCAAACACGTCGGCGAAAAGGCGGCGTCGATTGCGCCGCCCGCCCGCGCCGCCGAAGCCACGTCACCGCGGTCAAAGAAGACCGCCAAACGGCCCAAGCCGAAGGGCTAACGACCAACGCCTGCGCTTCAAGCCACCTGCACACAAGCGCAGGTGGCAAGCGCCAGGCGACATTGCGAAATCTTCACGCCACGATGCATGCGACATCGGTTAGACGCAGTACATCATCGGTGTGAGAGTTCGATGGAAGCGTTCTTCGCCACGCTCGTAAGCGCAAGTCTTATCGTCACCTGGTTCGGCGCCGGCGAAGCCACACCCGATCGCATCGCCCTACTCTACCCAAGCTGCGACTACGGCCCACGCTACGAAGCAAGCGCCGCAAGCAACGCAATGACGATCGAGACCGCGGAACTCAAGCCGTTCGGCCGCCCCGAAACCGGCTGGCGTGTCTACGCGGCGCAAGTGGGCCGCACGATCGGCACCGCCTGCGCCCCCGACACGAAGCGCTTCGCGGGCCTACTCGCAAAGTGGCAGTCGCATAATCGCGTTCGTCCAACCGGCGCGGTGGACGACGCAACGCTCGTCGCGATGAAGCAAACCTGGCAAGGCGCCCGCCCCTTCATCGCCGCGTTCGCGGAAGGAAGCTGCCCGGCACCCGCCGCCGATGACGATCTCGCGGATGCAAAGCCGCTCGAAGGCTGGCAAGGCAAGCAAACGGAGCTGGACGAAGACGCGCTCAAAGCGCTCCGCAAGATGATCGCCGCCGCGCGCACCGAAGATCGCCGCATCGCGCGCGACAAACAAATGCTGACGATCGTCTCCGCCTACCGGTCGCCGGAGTACGACGCCGAACGCTGCGCCGGCGGCAAGTGCAACGGCATCGCCAAGGCCCGCTGCTCCGCCCACCGCACCGGCACCGCAATCGACCTCTACGTCGGCGCCGCCCCCGGCTTCTCCCCCGTCAGCTCGGACGACAAGAACCGCCTCTACCAAACGAAGACGGCCACCTACCGCTGGCTGGTCGCCAATGCCGCCCGCTTCGGCTTCGTCAACTACGTGTTCGAGCCTTGGCATTGGGAGTGGGCCGGCGATCCCGCCAAACTGAGCGCCAAACCCACGACCGGCGCCGCCCACGGCCGCGCAAAGTGAGACAAACCCGGCACGGTTCCCGCTGTGCCACGTGCACAACCTAACGGTCGTGCCCAACCCCCGTTTCGCCGCAGACCGCAGCCGTTTGATGCGAGACATCCGAGACAGGGGTCGCCTGTGCCATTTCGTTGTGCCGCTGTCTCATATCGCACGCGGACGCTCTTCGCCCACACGTCGCGGCGCGCCGCAACTCCCGATCGGAACTCCTATTCAATTTTCAAGTCGCAGCCACTTCATCCGTTAGGAGAGCAATCCGGCAATATAAGGCGGACACATAGATAATCAAGGCGCCAATCGCCGCAACCAACCTGTCGCACCCGCGCCGTAAAGAGCAGGCGTCCCGCCTGCTCTTCGCAGACACTTCACGGAACCCAGCGATACAATTTGTGCAGCCCGGCCAAGCTTGCTAACGCTCGGCGCAACGTAAGCGGAGGGCGGCGTGCGGCGCTGGATCGGATACGGCATCTTGGCGGTCGTGTTGGTGGCGCTTGCCATCTTCCGCCCCGACCGCGCCTTGCGCGTCGCGTCGGGCATGGCCGCGCATACCGTGTGCTCGGCGGCGTTCGTGTCGAAACTCGACCCGCAAGCAACGTTCGTTGAAACCGTGCAGCCGATGGCCTCTGTCGCGGGGCCGTTCCTGCGCTTCAACGTCGATCGCGACGCGAGCACGGTGCAGGCGTCCGTCGCCGGCGTCTTCGGCGCAAAGGCCGCGTACCACCCGGGCTACGGCTGCCGCTTGGAATACGCAGACAGCATCGCGGTGCCGCCTCCCATCGAAGCAAACGAACCGCAGCCCGAGCAGCCCACATTCGAAACCGGCAACCCAGAACTACGCGCCGCGCTCGACCGCATCTTCACCGAGCCCAAAGGCGAAATCCCACGCCACATCAAAGCCGTCGTGATCGTCAAGGACGGCCGCATCGTCGGCGAAAAATACGCGGCCGGCATCGACCCCGAAACGCCGCTGCCCAGCTTCTCGATTGCAAAATCGGTGACGAACGCGCTCGTCGGCATTCTGGTGCGCCAAGGCAAGCTGAACGTCAACGCCCCCGCCGTCGACGGCTGCCTGCCCGACCTGGCG
>JANNEL010000438.1:0-1830 GCA_031378595.1 Alphaproteobacteria bacterium | reverse complement strand
CGGGCTCCGGCAGCGGCGCGGGTTCGGGCTCCGGTGTGGGCTCAGGTTCCGGCTGTGGTGTCGGGTCGAGGTCGCCGTCCACGCTGTGCAGGCGGTAGCCCGCCTCGTCGAGTGCGCGCCCGATCTGCTCGACGGAGGCGTTGCCGGCCGCGCGCACGATCGCGTCGCCGCGTGCGGCATCGGCGATCACGTTCTGGACGCCCGCCACCGCCATCAGCGCGCGTTCGACGCGGGCAGCACAGTTCGGCCCCACCATCCCCGCTATGTGGAGACGGCAGTTGATGACCTCATCCTCGGCGCTGAGAGAATCCCCCATGCGCCGCTGTTTACGGGGGCCCAGAGTTACGGTGCAAGGCCGCGTGGTGAGCGGGCGCGGAAAATGGCTGGAAATCTTGCCCCATCGTCCTTCATGGCCGGGCCTGACGGGTCAAGCGCCGGCCATGAGGGCGATCCGGCTAGAGTGGCGTGGTCTCGGCTGACGCCTTCGACTTGCGCGCGGCCGCGTCTTCGCAATCCCCGCTCGTCCGCTCAACCACCTCCGGCTTGCCGCCGCCCGCGGACGCCGTCACCTGCACCGTGCGCGCGCAGGTTTTGCCGCCGGTCGTGGTGGACGTGAACGAATAGCTGTAGCTGCCCGGCGCGACCGTGCCGTCGCCCGCCTGCGACAACGCGCTGTCCGGAGGCAACGCCGCCGCCGCCGACATCTCGCGCATCATCGTGCGGATGCGCTGTATGTCGCGGGCAACGCCGCCCGGCCAAAACGCGAACGGCTCGAACGCTTCGTCGAAGAGAACGCGCGGCGCCGGCCAGAGCGGGTCGAACGCGGCCGGGCCTCGCGCGAACGTCACGCGCGGCTTCACCGCGCCGGTGTATTCGATGTGAGCAACACCGCCGCCGGGCATCTGCACCGTCATCGTGTGCGTGCCGTCCGCCTTGTCGCTTGCAACCGCCGCCGCGCCGCCCAAGGCCAAAGCCGCAGCCGCGGCGCCGGCAATCAAAAGAGTTTGGATTTTTCGCATGGCTGTCTCCAAAAAATGTCCCTTGTGAAGACGCCGGAAATTTTGGGACTGTCCGGCCCGGCGTTCAAGTCCCGGGGACATGACGGCCGCGATGAAATTTTGTTCATTGCCAAAGTCCTATTTCCAGGCTGGCCGCTGCGATGGACAACCCGCCCGCCGGACTACAACTGGGCTACAACGCCGCGACCGGCTCGTTCGAAAACCTGGTTGCCTCCGGTGTCGTCGATCCGGCGAAAGTCGTGCGTACGGCGCTGCAGGACGCGGCCTCCGTCGCCTCGCTCTTGATTACGACCGAGGCACTCGTGGCCGAGGTGTCGAAACGCGACACGGCACCCCAAGGTGCGCACGCGCCCGAGTGGTGAAGGCGCGTCGCGTGCAGGGGCGGCGAGCTTGCGTCTGCTCGCCGCCCGTCGTCGCGAACTGCACCGGCATGCGACGAGACAGCGCACGCGGGCGATGCGGCGGCGCGCATCCGGTTCGTTCTGTGCAAGCCGCCCGATCTTGCAGAACCGAACGGCTGTTCTAAATACGGGGACGTCATGCAGCGGTTCTTGCTGCTGTATCCAATAGAAGGAGACCATCCATGGACCTCAAGTCAATTATCCCCTTTGGCCGGTCGTCCGCACCCTCGCGACGAGATCGCGACAATGATCCTTTCGAAGGCTTTCGTCGCGAAATGGACCGGCTGTTCGACACCTTTGCGCGGAACTGGGACACCGCCGGACTGACAACCCTCGACGGCGCGACGGACGGCCTGCTCTCGCCGCGCGTGAACGTGGCCGAGACGGATGACGGCATCGAGATCACGGCG
>JANNEL010000273.1:0-7130 GCA_031378595.1 Alphaproteobacteria bacterium | reverse complement strand
GGCGCTCTTTGCGGCGAGCACGATGTCGGCGGCGAATGCGATGTTCGCGCCGGCGCCGGCGGCGACGCCATTCACCGCGCATACGACGGGTTTCGGCAATGCGACAAGGCGGCGAACGAGCGGGTTGTAGCGGTTCTCCAGCGACTCGCCGAGATCAACGCCTGCGCTGCCGGGCGCGACGGCGCGATCCGACAAATCTTGGCCGGCGCAAAAACCGCGGCCCGCGCCGGTGATCAGCAGCGCGCGGATGTCGGCGTTGCGTTCGACGGCGGTTAGTGCCTCAGCGATCTCGGCATGCATTTGCACGTTGAAGCTGTTCAACCGGTCGGGTCGGTTCAGCGTCAAGCGCGCGGCGTTGTTGGTCAGATCGAACAGGATGGTTTCGTAAGACATGCCGCCACCTCCCAGGGGTGTCGCGGGTTGGCCCCGCGCTCTTGTGTGGTACGCTTTAGGGTAGAACGCGCGGACGGTCAATTTCAGGACGGATCACATGTCGAACGCTGCAGATGCGCTCGCGCGCCAGGTTGCAACGCATATGCTCAGTCAAGAAGGAACCGGGCCGAACTGGGGTATCGCGATCGAAGAGGCGCGCGAGGGTTACGCCAGGATTTCGATGGTCGTGCGCGCCGACATGCTCAATGGGCACCGCATCGCGCATGGCGGGATGATTTTCGCGCTGGCGGATACGGCGTTCGCTTACGCGTGCAACTCGCGCAACGTCTCGACCTTCGCACAGCAGGCGTCAATTGTATTTCTGGCGCCGGCAAAGGAAGGTGCGCGCCTGATCGCCGAGGCGCGGGAAGAAGCCGTCGCTGGACGCTCGGGTGCTTACGCGGTGACGGTACGCACTGCGGAGGGTGAAAACATCGCGGTGTTTCAAGGGCTTTCACGCTCGGTTGGAGGTGCTTTGCTCCCGGGCAATTAATTGACCGATCGGTCGATTTATTCTACATTTTAGCTTGATGTTCGTTTGGGATTTTGCGCGCTCATGTACACGACCGAACTGAAGGATAAGAACCAGAAATCGGCGCCCGTTACGACGGTCGCTGAGGATACGGTGAAGCTTGCCGCGTTCGAGGCGCGCGTGGCGGCGGACGATTTCATCGAGCCCAAAGACTGGATGCCGGAGGCCTATCGCAAGACGCTTGTGCGCCAGATTTCGCAGCACGCGCATTCCGAGATCGTGGGTATGCTGCCAGAAGGCAATTGGATCACGCGCGCGCCGAGTTTGCGGCGCAAGGCCGTGTTGCTCGCCAAGGTGCAGGATGAGGGCGGGCATGGGCTTTATCTTTATGCGGCGGCCGAGACGTTGGGCACGAGCCGCGATGAGATGATCGAGGCGCTGCATTCGGGCCGCGCGAAGTATTCCACGATCTTCAATTATCCGACGCTGACGTGGGCCGATATCGGCGCGATCGGCTGGTTGGTCGATGGGGCTGCGATCTTAAACCAGGTGCCGCTGCAGCGGACGTCGTACGGGCCGTATGCGCGGGCGATGGTGCGGATCTGCAAGGAAGAGAGTTTCCATCAGCGCCAAGGCTACGAGATCATGATGGCGCTGTCGGCCGGTTCGCCGGAGCAGAAGCGCATGGCGCAGAATGCGCTCGATCGGTGGTGGTGGCCGTCGCTGATGATGTTCGGGCCGCCGGACGAAAATTCGCCGAACACGGCGCAGTCCGTGCGTTGGCGGATCAAGCGCGAGACGAACGACGAGCTCCGGCAAAAGTTCGTCGACGTGACGGTGCCGCAGGCAGAGGCGATTGGGCTCAGCGTGCCGGATCCGAAACTCGCTTGGAATGAGGCGCGCGGGTCCTACGACTTCGGCGAAATCGATTGGGACGAGTTCTATGCGGTCGTACGCGGCGAGGGACCGGTCGCAAAGGAGCGTGTGAAGGCACGGGTCGAGGCGTGGGAGAGCGGCGCGTGGGTGCGCGAGGCGGCAAACGCCCACGCTGCGAAGCGTGCGCATCGCGCGGCGGCGGAGTAAACGCCCATGACCAAGGAATGGCCGCTTTGGGAAGTGTTTGTGCGGGCGAAGAACGGGCTCGCGCATAAGCATGTGGGAAGCGTGCACGCCGCCGACGATCGCATGGCGATCGAAGCGGCGCGCGATACCTACACGCGGCGCATGGAGGGCGTGAGCCTTTGGGTCGTGCGGTCGGCGGAGATCGTTGCTTCCGACCCGGGTGAAGGAGCGGCGTTGTTCGAACCGGCGGCGGACAAGGTCTATCGGCACCCGACGTTTTACTCGATCCCCGAGAACGTGAAGAACATCTGATGGCCGACGCGCTTTCCAACTATGCGCTGCAACTCGGCGACGACAGTTTGATTTTGGGGCAGCGGCTTTCCGAATGGTGCGGCCACGCGCCGATGTTGGAGGTCGATCTGTCGCTTGCCAATATCGCGCTCGATCTGGTGGGGCAGGCGACGTTCTTTTTGAAGTTTGCGGGTGAAGCGCGCGGCGTTGACGCGGACAAGCTTGCCTTTCATCGCGACGTGCTCGACTTCAAGAACTGCCTGCTGGTCGAACAACCGAACGGCGACTTCGCGCAAACGATTGCAAGGCAGTTTCTGTTCGCGAATTGGCAGGAGCTCTTGTTCCGCGAGCTATCGCGGTCGCGCAACGAAATGCTAGCGGCAATCGCGGCCAAAGCTGTGAAAGAGGTTGCGTATCACGCGCGGTTTGCGAACGAGTGGATGGCGCGGCTGGGTGACGGGACGGCGGAGAGCCGGGAGCGCATCGTCAACGGACTTGAGTGGGTTTGGCGGTTCGGCGACGAGTTGTTCGCGGTCGAACAAACGGTAGAGCCGCTGATTGCGTCGGGGGTTGCACCGGATGTGCGGACGCTTCGCGCCGAATGGGACGCGCGGATTGCCCGGACGCTCGGCGAGGCGACGCTGGAGCTGCCGAAGCCGCGGCGTGCGGTGGTGGGCGGACGGATAGGGCATCACTCCGAGCACCTTGGCCACATTCTCTCCGCGATGCAGTTTTTGCCGCGGGCCTATCCGGGCGCGCAGTGGTGAGCGGGATGAGAGGTGCTCAATCCGCATCGCTGAAGGCGCGCGTGTTCGAAGTGTTGTCGCACGTGCCCGATCCGGAGATTCCGTGCATCTCGGTCGTCGACCTCGGCATCGTGCGGGATGTGCGCGACGATGCGGTCGTCATCACGCCGACCTATACAGGGTGTCCGGCGACGATTGCGATCGAGGCGGCGATCCGGAGTGAGCTCGATCGCGCGGGGTTCTCGCGGTTGAAGATCGAGACAGCGCTTGCGCCAGCCTGGACCACCGATTGGATTAGCGACGCGGGACGCGAGAAGCTTCGCGCTTATGGGATCGCACCCCCGCCGAAGGGGGCCGGGCGGACAAGCTTGCGTGACGATGCCCACTGTCCGCGTTGCGGCTCGGCGCGGACGGAGGAGATCAGCCGCTTCGGTTCGACGCCGTGCAAGGCGCTTCATCGGTGCTTGAGTTGCGGCGAGCCGTTTGACCTCTTCAAGTGTCACTGAGCCCATGTCCATCAACGCCGGCTTTCACCGTTTGACTGTTGCCGAGGTTCGCCGCGAGACGGCGGATGCGGTTTCAATTCGCTTCGACGTGCCGGCCCAATTGCGCGAAGCGTTCGCCTTTCGCGCCGGGCAGCATTTGACGCTGAAGGCCGACATTGGCGGCGAGGACGTGCGGCGAACGTATTCGCTGTGCGTCGCGCCGTCGGATGGCGAATTCCGCATCGCGATCAAGACGATGCCGGGCGGACGATTTTCGACGTGGGCGAATAGCCAGATCAAGGCGGGGCAGACGCTGGAAGTGTTGCCGCCGATGGGCCGGTTCGTCATGCCGGACGGTGTGCACGCGCCCTATTATGTGGCGCTCGCCGGGGGATCGGGGATCACGCCGGTTCTTTCGATCCTAAAGACGGCGCTGCAAGACAATGGGCATGCCCGCGCGACGTTGCTCTACGGCAATCGGGATAGCGCTTCGATCATTTTCTTGGAGGAATTGGCGGCGCTGAAGAACCGGTTTCTCGACCGGCTGGAGATTTATCACTTTCTGGAGAACGAGGCGGAGGAGATCGAGCTGTTCAACGGCCGGCTCGACGCCACGAAGTGCGACGAAGTCTTTTCCACGCTTGTCGATGTTGCGAGCGCCGATGCGTTCTTCATCTGCGGGCCGGGACCGATGACGGATGCGGCGGAGGCGGCGCTTCTCGCGCGCGGCGTACCGGCGTCGAAGATCTTGATCGAGCGCTTCACGACGAGCGCGCTTTCGGCTGAGCAGATCGAGCGAATGCGGGCCTTAGAAGAGCAGGCGGCCGGCACGATGCTGACGGTGACGCTGGACGGGCGGCGGTCGAAGGTCGCCTTCGATGCGGCGAAGGGGAACATTCTCGAAAGCGTTCAAGCCGCGGGCTTGCCCGCGCCTTATGCGTGCAAAGGCGGCGTGTGCACGACGTGCCGGGCGAAAGTGACGGCCGGCACGGTCGAGATGAAGAAGAACTATGGCTTGAGCGCGGACGAAGTGGCAGATGGATATGTGTTGACGTGCCAAGCCATTCCGACCAGCGGGGACGTCACGCTAAACTACGACGCCTGATCCACGCGCCTGGAGACGCCGATGACCTACGAAGACATTCTCTACGACGTTCGCAATCACGTCGCGACGATCACGCTGAACCGGCCGAAGGTCTACAATGCCTTCCGGCCGAAGACCTGCGTGGAGTTGATCGACGCTTTCCAGAAGGCGGGGTTCGACAACGATATCGGCGCGATCGTGCTCACCGGTACGGGACCAAAGGCGTTCTGCACGGGCGGCGATCAGTCGGACAAGGACGGGCAATACGGCGACGGCTCGACGCGCGGACCGGTCGGCATGCCGATCGACGAGGTGCACTCGCTCATCCGCGACGTGCCGAAGCCCGTTGTTGCGAAAGTGCGTGGGTTTGCGATCGGCGGCGGGAATGTGCTCGCCACGCTTTGCGATCTAACGCTTGCCTCCGATACCGCGGTCTTCGGGCAGGTGGGGCCGAAGATGGGGTCGGTCGATCCGGGGTTCGGCACCGCCTATCTTGCGCGCGTCGTCGGCGAGAAGAAGGCGCGTGAGATGTGGTACCTGTGCCGGCGCTATTCGGCGCAAGAGGCGATGGCGATGGGGCTCATCAACGCGGTGTTTCCCGATGACAAGCTCGATGCGGAGTGCGACGCGTGGTGCGCGGAACTCGTCGAAAGAAGCCCGACTGCGATTGCACTCGCCAAGAAGTCGTTCAACGCGGACAGCGAGAACATTCGCGGGATCGGCGGGCTCGCGTTCCAGGCCCTGAAACTCTACTACGGCACGGCGGAGTCGAAGGAAGGCGGAGCCGCTTTTCGCGAAAAGCGGCCCCCGAATTTCAGGAAGTTCGTGGAATAGACTACGCGTCGAGCAACACCTCGAAGCCGCCGATAATCATGCGCTTGCCGTCAAAGGGCATGCCGTCCGGCGGCATTTGCATGCGCGGATCCTCAAAGACCTTCTTGTTGCCGGCGTCGCGCGCGGCCTTCGACGGCCAGACGATCCATGAGAAGACGACGTTTTCGTCGGCCTCTTTCTTTACGGCCATCGGGAACGAGGTGACCTTGCCGTCGGGCACGTCGTCGCCCCAGCATTCGACGACTTTCAGCGCGCCGTGCTCCTTAAAGATCGGCGCAGCCATCTCGGCGACCTTTCGATAGGCCTCGCGCTTTACCTTCGGGACTGGGATAACGAATCCATCGACGTAGGGCATGGGTTTTTCTCCTTGTGAGGCTAATCGGGGATTTCGGCTTCGACGAGTTTGCCGAGGAGCACGAGCGATTCCTGCCAGCCGAGGTAGCAGGCTTCGGCTGGGATCATGGCCGGGATGCCCGATTGCTCGATGCGTATCTCGGTCCCGACGGAGACCTTTGCCAACTCGACTGTCGTGATCATCTCGCCGGGCAGGTTCGGGTCGTCGAACACGTCGGTGTAGCGCAGGCGTTCGTTTGGGGAGAGTTCCACGTACTTTCCGCCGAACGAATGGCTTTTGCCGCTGGTGAAATTCGTGAAGCTCATCTTGTAGGTGCCGCCGACCTTCGCGTCCATGTGATGAACCTTGCCGGTGAAGCCATTTGGCGGCAGCCACTTCGCCATCGCGTCAGGGTCGAGGAAGGCGCGGTAGATGCGCGAGGCGGGTGCGCGCAACACGCGGTGGAAGCGGACGGTGTTCGTGGTCATGTGATCTTTCCTTGTCAGTGCGGTTTCTTGGTTTCAACGTGGCGGGCGAAGTTTTTCAGGATCGCCTGCCAGCCTTCTCGCTGTTGCTCGACCGAGTGCGAGTCCTCGCTGTCAAAGGTGACGCGCACAGCGACACCGGATTTGACGGGCGAGAACTCAACCTGCGCCTTGCGGTCGCCGAAGGCGTATTCGATCAGCTTTTGATCGACGATCTTCGTGTAGGTTCCGGCGAAGTCGAAGCCGAAGCTTCCGTCCTTTGCTTCCATTCGCGAGCTAAAGGCTCCGCCTTCGCGCAAATCGACGGTGGCCGCGGTGGTGTGCCAATCGTCGGAGGCGGCGTTCCACTGCTTGATGTCTTCGGGCGTTACATAGGCGCGCCAGACGCGGTCGATCGGCGCGGCGACGGTGGTTTCGACGGTGATTTTCTGATTGGACATGGCTTGGTCCTCCTTTCGGTTGTTTGCTTAGGCCGGTGTCGACTTGCGGGCGGCTTCCATGATTTGGGCTTGCGTGAGGTTTTGCTTCGGCGTGGCGATCGACCAGCGGTGGCCAAAAGGGTCTTCGACGATGCCGTAGCGATCGCCCCAGAACATGTCGGCGACGGGCATCACTGCTTTGGCGCCCGCCTGCACCGCTTGCGCGAACACTTTGTCGACGTCGGCGACCATCAGATGCAGCGTGACGGGCGTGCCCTTTAGCGTCGCCGGCGATTTGTTGCCGTATTGCAGGTTTTCGTCGGTGAGCATCACCGAGGCGCCGTTGATCGAGATGGCGGCGTGCATGATCTTTCCGTCTTGGCCGGGCAGGCGCATCATCTCGGCCGCGCCGAATGCTTCTTTGTAGAAGGCGATCGCGGACGCGGCGCCGGCGCAGACGAGATGCGGCGACAGGCTGTGCATGCC
>JANNEL010000227.1:0-3699 GCA_031378595.1 Alphaproteobacteria bacterium | reverse complement strand
CGACTTGACCGAAGACGCGCTTCGTGGCCGCGGGATCGGCGTCGATAGATCTGGCTTCGATGTGGCGATGGCGAAGCAGAAGGAAGAGGCGCGTGCGGCCTGGAAGGGTTCGGGGGAAGCAGCGACCGAAGGCGTGTGGTTCGAACTGCGCGAAAAGGCCGGTGCGACGGAGTTCCTGGGTTACGACACGGAAGTGGCGGAAGGCGTTGTCACCGCATTGGTGAAGGGCGGCAAGCCGGTCGCCTCTCTCAGCGCGGGTGATGAGGGTCAAGTCGTTGTCAATCAGACACCGTTCTACGGCGAGTCCGGCGGCCAGGTCGGTGACGAAGGCGCGATGTTCACGGCTGCGGGCGCCGAGTTCGCGGTCAGCGACACGCAAAAGAAGCTCGGCGACATGCATGTGCATATCGGCAAACTCAATCGTGGGACGCTGAAGGTCGGCGATGTCGTCGACTTGCGTGTAGACAACGTGCGGCGGACGGCGACGCGCGCGAACCACTCGGCTACGCATTTGTTGCATGAAGCGCTCAGGCGCGTGCTCGGCCCGCATGTGACGCAGAAGGGCTCGCTCGTCGGTCCCGAAAAGTTGCGCTTCGACTTCTCGCATCCGAAGGCCGTGAGCGAGACCGAGGTCGCGGCGATCGAGGCCATGGTCAACGACATGGTGCGCGCGAACGATGACGTGGTCACGCGGTTGATGACGCCGGAGAAGGCGATCGAGCAGGGCGCGATGGCGCTCTTTGGCGAGAAGTACGGCGATGAAGTGCGCGTGCTTTCGATGGGTGCGAACGAGGGCAAGACCTATTCGGTTGAGCTTTGCGGCGGCACGCATGTGCGGCGCCTCGGCGACATCGGCTTGATGAAAATCGTCGGCGAGAGTGCGGTGGCCGCGGGCGTCAGGCGTGTCGAGGCGCTGACCGGCTCGGGTGCGCTTGCCTATCTGAACGAGCAGCACAAGCTTATCCGCGAGGCCGCGTCAGCGATGCGGTCGGCGCCGGCCGACTTGCCAGAACGCATTGCGCAGCTGCTCGATGAGCGCAAGAAGCTCGAGCGGGACTTGTCCGAGGCGCGGCGGCAGCTTGCGATGAGCGGCGGTGTTGGCGGGCCTTCGAACGATGCGGTTGACGTCGGTGGCGTGAAGCTGATGGCGCGCACGGTCGAGGGCGTCGAGCCGAAGGATTTGCGCTCGCTTGTCGATCAGGCGAAGCAGCAGATCGGTTCCGGCGTTGTCGCGTTCGCGACCGCCGCGGAGGGCAAGGCGGCGATCGCGGTCGGTGTCACCGAAGACCTCGCAAAGCGTTTCAACGCGGTCGAGCTTCTCAAGAAGGGCGTCGAAGCGGTTGGCGGCAAGGGTGGCGGCGGGCGGCCCGACATGGCGCAAGGCGGCGGGCCGGATGGGACCAAGCTGCAGGCGGCGCTCGACGCGATCACTGCTGCGATGAAAGCCGCGTGACGCCGGTTCCAGCGAGCAACGGTCTGCGCCGCCAGGTTTATCTGGCGCTGGAGGCGAGCAGCCCAGCGGCGGCGATCGTCGATCGCGCGCTCGTCGTTCTGATCGTCGGCAACATCGCGGCGGTTGTGCTGGAGAGCGTGCCGAGCATTCAGGCGCGCTACGCGTTCGAGTTTCAGGTCTTCGATTTGATTTCGATTGCGATCTTTACCGTCGAGTATGCGGCGCGGCTGTGGGGGGCGGTCGAAATTCCTGCGATCCGCAAGCGCGGCGCGGTGATGGGGCGGCTGATGTTTGCGCTGAGGCCAGCGCTCATCATCGACCTCTTGGCGTTCGCTCCGTCCTATCTGATGTTTATGATTCCGGGCATCGACACGCGGATGTTGCGCGTCTTCCGCCTATTGCGCTTTTTGAAACTGGTGCGTTTCTCGCCGGCGATGACGACGATGAGCCGCGCGCTTTACGGCGAGCGGCGCGCGCTAGTCGGGGCGCTTGTCTTAATGGTGGCGACGGCGGTGTTTTCGGGCGCGATCATGCATGCGATCGAGAGCGGCGCGCAGCCGGAAAAATTCGGCACAATTCCCGATGCGATGTGGTGGGCGATCGCGACACTGACGACGATCGGCTACGGCGATGTGGTGCCGATCACGCCGCTTGGCAAATTGTTCGGCGCGTGCGTGATGATCTTCGGGCTCGGCTTGTTCGCTCTGCCGATCGGCATTATCGCCACGGCTTTTGTCAACGAGATCCACCGGCGCGATTTCGTCGTCACCTGGGGCATGGTGGCGCGCGTTCCGCTTTTCGCCACGCTCGACGCGCAATCGATCTCCGAAATTATGAACATCATGCGCACCCGCATGGTCGAAGCAGGCACTGTGATCGCGGCGCGCGGCGACGAGGCGGAAGGCATGTATTTCCTCGCTGACGGCGAGGTGCATATCAAACTCGCGCGGCGTACGCTGACGCTAGGGCCCGGCGATTTCTTTGGCGAGATGACGTTACTTAAGAAGGTGCAGCGGCTCGGTACGATAACCGCGGTCTCGCGCTGCCACCTGATGATGATCGATTCGACGGACTTCGATGCGCTGCTGCGGCGCAACGACGAGCTGCGCGAGCGCATCACGCGGGCCGCCGACGAACGGCTCGCCGGCGACTGGGCGGACGCGACCGGCGACGTGCTCGATGCGGAACTTGACAAGAACGCCGAACCGATACGGCCGATCGGCGATCCGATGCATTGAATTCGCGGCGGAAGCGGCCGCTCGCGCGTTTGCATATTTCCCGCTAACGTTTGTGCCGCCTTCGAGGATTGGGGCCATGATGCGCAACGCGGCGATTTCGACGGGGAAGATCGTTTTCTATTTTCTGCTTTTGGGACTCTTTACGGCGGGGCTCGTCGAGGTGGGCCTTCCGATGCTCGGGCTTGATCTCGATACGGCGACCTCGACGCCGAAAATTTTCATCTTGGGCGCGATCAATTTCTTGGTCATGTCGTTGCCGGCAATGCTTCTGGCCGCGGTCATCGACCGGAAGTCGCCGGTGGCGATGGGGCTCACGCCGAAGGGTTCGATTGCGGATTTCTTGACGGGCGGTGTTGTCGGTGGGTTCATTTTCTTGAGCGCGGTTGCGGCCGCGTTCTTCGGCGGCTGGGCCACGTTCGATCCCGATGTTTCGAAGTTCTCGATGAGCGCGATGGCTTTGAGCATGGTCGGGATGACGCTTGGGGCGGCCGGCGAAGAAATAATGATGCGCGGCTACGTGCTGCAAGAGTTGATGAGCAAGTTTTCGACGGCTGCATCCGTCATTGTTTCCTCGCTTATCTTTGTGGCGTTACATGCCGGCGCGTTGTTGAAGAGCGACATGGCGCTGATCGGTGCGCTCAACATATTTTTGGCCAGCGTGTTGTTATCGCTTGCCTACCTCGGCACGCGCTCGCTTTGGCTCCCGATCGGCATTCATGCCGGGTGGAACATCATGCAGGGCCCGGTGCTCGGCTTTAATGTCAGCGGCAACGATCTCGGCACAGGCTTGCACCCAGTCACGGTGAGCGGGCCGGACATGGTGACCGGCGGCATATTCGGGTTTGAAGGCAGTGTGCTTGGGCTGATCGGACCGACGCTTGGGATTTTGATGATGCTGGCTGCGCGCAAGCGCGCCTGAGCGCCGTCTGGGAGCGCGGGCGTCCCGCCCGCTCTTCCCAACATCTCATCCGCAGCGGTGTTGGCAAGTCTGCAAAGAGCGGGCGGGAC
>JANNEL010000189.1:0-5343 GCA_031378595.1 Alphaproteobacteria bacterium | reverse complement strand
CGCGGGGGATGGGCCTTAAACCAGGCGCCCCCCTTCGTGTCGACCAGTGTGTTGGCCAGCAGGCTCTCCTCACCGCGCTGCACGATTTGCCAGCGCCCCGGCCAATTCGAATGCGCGTTCAGGAAGGCGTCGATTTCTTCGAACGTCGCGCCGGAGGTCTCAGACGAGACATAGCGCCATTGCACGAGGTCGCGCACGATGGACGGCTGCTTGTCCGCGAGCGTTTTCGCACCCGCCCAGTCCTTTGCATCCTGTGCGGCGAAGGCTTTGGTGAGCGCTTCGAGTGCCTTCGCGTTTGGTTCTGTTTCGGCGGCGCGGGTCGAGGTCGCGAATAGCGTGGCGCTGATGGCGAGCAGTAGGGCGGCGACGCGCTTTGAAGCCATGGCGCGGGGCTTCGGCCTGTTTCTATTCAACTGGGTTGTACTCATCGTGCTGGAATGTCCAAGAAACTGCAGTACGCCAACATTGAACCCTATCAGCGCATTCGGCACGCGCCACCAACTACGCAGCGCCTATTTCTTCTTCGGCGCTCCGAGCGCTTCCGCCACTCCGTCGGCGGAGGATTCGATGAGGGAAGATTTTTCGTCCATGAAAGCGCCATAGGCGCCGGAATTGGCGCTACGCATGACGTCGAAATCGCTGACGGGATTGCCCCGTTCGTCCATGATCTGGACCCTCACGTTCATCCGGTTGGCGCCCGCCAAAACGCCGACCATGAAGCGCTCGCCCGCGCTCACCGCCCGATATTCGTTGATCGTCAGTTGAACCTTGACTGGGATCGCGCCTTGCGGAAGCAGCACTAGCCGCGCGCTCACCGCCGTCTTGAGACGATCTGCGACGTCCACCGGCAGAGCGCTCAGCGATGACGTGACGCCGATATCGCCGAATTTCAAGGTTGTGCTCTTCGCGGGCTCCAACGCGAGCCGGGTGTTCACGGTCGTGCTGGTACATGCTGCGAGCGAGAACAGCAAAACAGTTGCAACGGCGCGTAAGAAAATCATCGCATCTCCCCGCGGGGCCGTCCCGCTGCTGACATCGGCAATTAAATGGTGCGTGCTTTGAGCGTCAAGTCGGTGTTCGCTCGTGCGAGTTACGGATACTCACTCGCCGCGAGCCTTCGTGCGAGCAGGCCCGTCGCCCGAGATACTTCGATGTCCGCGCCGAGCACGTTCTCGGTTCCGTCGGTGTGCATGGCGGTGACAACGCCGTCGGGGTCGATGAGGGCGGTGCCGGCGATGCTGTTTGGAATCGCGTAGTTCACGGTTGCGAAGTAGATCGTGTTTTCGGCGGCGCGGCAGACGGTCGCCTTCTCGTGCATCGTGCCGTTGGTGCTCGCCCATTCGTTTATGGTGCGGGCGTGGTCGCCGGCCGGTGAGAATTGCGGATGGAACACGATCTGCGCTCCGCGGCGGGCGGCCCAGCGGACGGTTTCGGGATAGCGCCAGCCTTCGTGGCAGATGACGACGCCGAAGCGCAGGCCTTCGATCTCGAAAATTTTGCGGCCGTGGCCCGGTGTGTAGGTGCCCACTTCGGAGGGGTCGATCTGCACCTTGTCTTGGTAGCCTTGCAGCTCACCGTCTTGGCCCATGATCATCGCCGATGCGATGAGTCCGGCCGTGGTCACGCGTTCGACGCCGACGATGGCGGCGACGCCGGTGGTTGCAGCGGTTTCGCGGATCGTTCGCTCTGCGCGGGCGAGGAAGGCGGCGTCGGGTGGCGGGACGTCGAGGCCGACGCCGCGCAAGCCTGGCAGGTAGCCCTCTGCGGTGCAGACGATGCGCGCGTTCTGGGCGGCCGCTTCGTGCATGGCGTCGACGACGGCGCGCAATGCGTCGTCGGGGTTTGGGCGAAACCGTAACGTCGCTAGGGCAATTCGCATTGGGTGCAGTTTTATCTTAGGGGAAAAAGATGATCTCACGCGAAGCCGCGCAGACGCGAAGAAAGAGATTTCTCACACAATGGCACAATGAGACAATGGAACAATGGGGTGTAGGTGGTCGGCGCGCAGCGCCAGTTGGAAGGCCGTAATCGCGCCTGCGGCGCAAGGAGTGGCGCTCCATTGTTTCATTGTCTCATTGTGTCATTGTGTGAATCCTCTTCTTCTTGTGACGGAGTTGGGTGACCATGGATCAGCGTGAAGCGGATGCGCTTGTGGCGCTTCTTCAGCCGTTGTTGCGGGCGTACGAGACGTTGTTTCTCGTCGCGCGGCATTTTCATCCGCCGCGGTTTGCGGCGTTGATGGCGCAGGTTGGGACGCCGGATGAGGATTTGAAGGCGGCGCGGGCGGGCATGCCGGATGCGCTTGGCGACTTGGGCGATGTTCGCGATGCGCTCGATGCGGCGAGCGAGGCGGCACTTCAGGCGTTTGCCGGTTTGCGCACGGTGGCAGACGGGTCGGGTGACATACGCAGCGTCTTTCGTGCGTTCCGGTTTCTGCCGATCGGGCTTGAGGCGCTCTATCCGTTGGCCGCCATTCTGCCGCCGGTGAACCGGTTCTTTCTCGATCCCGCGGTTCGCGCCGATGCGGCACTTGCGGAGCGGTTCATTCGGTCTGCGACCCACGAGCAGGTCGGTGTCATGCACTTTGCGGCCGATGACGACGAGAGCGATGGTGAGCGCGGCGGGTTCTGGCTTTATGTGCCGGAGCATTATTCGCCCGATCAGGCGTTGCCGCTCGTCATGGCGCTGCATGGCGGCAGCGGGACCGGGCATCAGTTTCTTTGGAGTTGGTTGCGCGATGCGCGCAGCTATGGGGCGATCCTCGCTGCGCCGTCGTCGGTTGGCGCGACGTGGGCGCTCGCCGGTGAGAACGCGGACACGCCGAACCTCGTGCGCATGCTTGAGTTCATTCGCGCGAACTGGTCGGTCGATCCTCGGCGTCTGCTGCTCACGGGTATGAGCGACGGCGGCACGTTTACGTACGTGTCGGGGCTCGAGAGCGGTTCGCCGTTTACGCATCTGGCGCCGGTGTCGGCGGCGTTTCATCCGTTGCTCGCGCAGATCAGCGACGCCGATCGTGTGCGGGGGTTGCCGATCCACATCGTGCACGGCGCGCTCGATTGGATGTTTCCTTCAAGCATGGCGCGCGAGGCCGAGCGCGCGCTGACACAGGCTGGCGCTGACGTTACGTATCGCGAGATTGCCGATCTCGGTCACACCTATCCGCGCGAGATGAATGCGGCGATGCTCGCGTGGCTTAAAGGCATACCCACATGAGCGACGCCTCCTTCAGCCCGCCGCCCGAGACGTTGTAGTTCGGGGCGGCTGGCGGCGGGATTAGTCGATTGGGCCGGCATGGGTTATGGTCCGCGCACTGATACCGGACGCGAACGGTCCGGCTTGAACAACCACTCAATTCGGCAGGTCGAGCAGTGCGCTTTCAAGGGCGCGCTGGGCGGTTTGTCTTCCGTCAAAGACCCGCGAGCTGCGTGGTGTGCGCCCTCCGTGCGTGTGCCGTGTTGCGGTTCGCGGGCTGCGGCGATCGATCTGCGAGGCCTTGCGCGCGTTCATGCGCCGGGCGCCGGCTCGATCGCCGCACTTTTCGCATCAACGAGCAAGGAGAGCAGACGTGACCGACATCACCGCCCGCGAGCGCCGCTTCAAAATCGGCAGTGTCGTGAATCTGATAGCCGACAAATACCATCGGGGTACGCCCGACGGCATCTACAAGATCGCGAGCCTGATGCCCGCCGAGGGCCAGGAATACCAGTACCGCATCAAAGACACGCGTACCGGCAACGTCTTCGTCGTGCGCGAAAGCCAGCTTAGCTGAGCACCGGCTGCTGCCAATTGCAGCGGCACGTCGCGGCGCGATAGGCTGAAGCCTCACACAGGTGAGGCAACAGTGTCAGAATCGGTTTCGGGCCAGGCGCAGGGCGGGCTTAAGGCGGCAGCGCCGGGTACGCCCGCCGCATTTCACGATCCGCGGACGTTTGTGAAGCACGACTTCGACGAACGTTCCGCCGACCTTGGCGAGGTCCTGATGAATTATGCCGAGACCGGTTCTCCTTCCAATCCCGCGTTGCTGCTCATTCCCGGCCAGACGGAATCGTGGTGGGGCTATGAGAAGGCGATGGCGCTGCTCGCGAAGGACTTTCACGTCTTCGCGGTCGATCTGCGCGGACAAGGGCGCAGCACGTGGACGCCCGGGCGCTACACACTCGACAATATGGGCAACGACCTCGTGCGCTTCATCGCGACGGTGATCAAGCGGCCGGTGGTGAGTAGCGGATGCTCGTCGGGCGGGCTGTTGTCCGCGTGGCTTTCCGCGTTTGCGCTGCCGGGGCAGGTGCGCGGCGCAGTGCTTGAGGACCCGCCGTTCTATGCCTCCGAAGTCAGCCCGCTTGTCGGGCAATCGATCAAGCAGTCGATCGGACCGCTGTTCCGGTTGAACTCGATCTATCTCGGCGACCAATGGCGCGTCGGCGATTGGGAGGGGATGCGCAAGGCCGCCGCCGTCGATGCGTCGCCGCTCTTGCGCATGTTTCCGTTTCCGGCGGAACCGCCGCAGAACTTGCGCGAATACGATCCCGAGTGGGGCCGCGCGTTTTGGGAGGGCACGGTCGCGAAAAACTTGCCGCATGAAACACTGCTCGCGTCGATCAAGCGACCGGTATTGCTCACGCATCACGCGCGGTTCGTGAATCCGGAGAACGGAAGCCTGTTCGGCGCGATGTCCGACCTGCAAGCCGCCAAGGTTCAGGAGTTGGTGAAGGAGGCCGGCGCGCCGATCACCTATGAGTCCATCCCGAATGCGGCGCATGCGATGCACACGTCCGATCCGGAGAAGTTTGCAGAACTCGTGACTGGGTGGGCGAAGCAACTGCCCGCATAATTGAAACGGCGAAAAGCCATTTCTGAGACGCGGCGGGCCGATTGCGCGCGCAGGGGGTGAGCGGATAAATTCGCTCACCTTTTTGGAGACCCCCCATGTCTGTGAAAGCCGGTTCGATTGTTGTTTCGGGAAGTTTGGCGCTTGCGTTGACTGTGGCACCTGCCTTGGCGGATGGGCCCGGCATGGGTCAGTCGTGGTACGCGGGATTGTTCGCCGGTGCGGCGTGGCCGTCCGATTTCAACACCGGCTTCGGCGAGAGCTTCTCGTCCAACACAGGATTTGCGTTCGGTGGCGTGGTCGGCACGAACGTCAGCAACTCGGTGCGTGTTGAGCTCGAGGTCTCGGACATCATGGCGTCGGCGGATTGCGCCGGCAAGTGTGTCGCGACGAGCGTCGATGTCGATGCTCTGTCGATCTTGGGCAATGCCTGGCTCGACATTCCAATCGACAGCAGCGTCACGCCCTATATCGGTGGCGGCATCGGCGGCACGGAAGTGAGCGTCGACGGC
>JANNEL010000168.1:0-1655 GCA_031378595.1 Alphaproteobacteria bacterium | reverse complement strand
GTTTTGGACGTCGCTGCTTGTGCGCACGACGTCGTGGATTGCGCTGTTGCAGACGAACGGCATCGTGAACGACGCGATCGCGTTCTTCGCCGGTGATGGCGCGCGGCTTGAGCTCATGCACAATATGACCGGCACGCTGATCGCGATGACGCACATCCTGCTGCCGTTCATGATCCTGCCGACTTACAGCGTGATGCTTTCGGTGCCGCCTTCGCTGACGCGGGCGGCGATTTCTCTCGGCGCCCCGCCGTGGACAGCGTTCTGGCGCGTTTATTTCCCGATGACGTTGCCGGGCGCGGCGGCGGGCGGATTGCTCGTCTTTATCTTGGCGCTCGGCTACTACATCACGCCGACGCTGGTCGGCGGGCGCACGGGGCAGCTGATCTCGAACATGATCCAGTTCCATATGCAGACGTCGCTGAACTGGGGTTTGGCGGCGGCGCTGGGTGGTGTTCTGCTGTCGATCGTGACGGTGCTCTACATTGTCTACGCACGCGTCATCGGGCTCAACCGGCTGAGGCTCGGGTAAAACCATGGCCGAGCCCCTTCATCAGACGCCCCAAGATAAAGCCGAACGTTTTCTATCGCGCGGGTATGCCTATCTCGTGCTCGCGTTTCTGATCGCGCCGCTGATCGTGATCATACCGCTGTCGTTCAATGCGGAACCCTACTTCACGTTCACCAGCAAAATGCTGTCGTTGGACCCTGCCGGGTTCTCGCTGCGCTGGTACCGCGACATCATCGATAATCCGCAGTGGCTGGAAGCGATCGGCAACAGCGTGGTCATTGCGCTGGCATCGACGATTTTGGCGACCATATTGGGTACGCTGGCCGCGGTCGGGCTTGCGCGCTCGAACATGCCGTTCCGCGATTTCTTCATGGCGCTTTTGATTTCGCCGTTGGTCGTGCCGATCGTGATCGCGGCGGCGGGGATGTATTTCTTCTATTCGGGCGTGGGCCTCGCGCAAACGCATCTCGGCATTATCTTGGCGCACACGACCCTGGGCGTGCCGTTCGTCGTCATCACGATGACGGCGACGCTGTCGGGCTTTGACCGCAATCTGATCAAGGCGGCGGGCAGCCTCGGCGCCGATCCGATCACGGCGTTCTTCCGCGTGACCTTGCCGCTGGTCGCACCGGGGATGATTTCGGGTGCCTTATTCGCATTCGCCGCGTCGTTCGACGAAGTCGTGACCGTGTTGTTCCTAGGCGGGCCCGATCAGCGCACGATCCCGCGCCAGATGTGGTCGGGTATCCGCGAGCAGATCAGCCCCACGATCCTCGCGGTCGCGACGCTGCTCATTCTCTTTTCGTGTCTGCTGCTGCTCGCGGTCGAGATGCTGCGGCGCTGGCATGCGCCGCACGCTCAAGTGCCGAAGCACTGAACCTTAAGCGACGAGCTTGCGCTTTGCTTCGTCGTATTCGCGCTTGAGTTTGCCCACCACGTCGGCGACGGGCTCGATTTCCTGAATTTGTCCGACGCCCTGCCCCGCGCCCCAGATATCTTTCCAGGCTTTCTTTTCCATGTTGCCACCCGAGCCGAAGTTCATTTTCGACTTGTCGGCTTCGGGCAGCGCGTTCGCATCGAGGCCCGCGGCCGTGATCGACGGGCCCAGGTAGTTACCGTGCACGCCGGTGAACAGGTTCGAATAGAC
>JANNEL010000414.1:0-2551 GCA_031378595.1 Alphaproteobacteria bacterium | reverse complement strand
TTGGGTGGCAGACCCCGGCAATGACCAACTGCGCCGCGCGGGCATTCGCTCCGGCTTGGCCGCCAATTGAACCGCAAGCGCCAACCGCGTCGCCCGCTTGATCGCGGCCGGAAGGATGCCGACCCCGCGCGCCTCGATCAGCCCCACGATCTTCGCAGGCGCCGTCGCCCAAAATTCCTCACCACGCATTTCGACTAAGGTCTGATCGTCGGCGACCAGCAGAGCGCCCTCGGCGATCAGCCGAAGCGCCAAGTCCGTCTTGCCGGCGCCCGAGGACCCAAGGATCAAGACACCGAGCCCCGCGATGTCGAGCGTCGTCGCGTGCACCAGCATGGAGACCTATTCCACCGGCGCGAGCGGCAGTTCGATCGTGAACCGCGCCCCCTTCACCTTGCCTGCCTCGTCGCGAATGTTCGACGCGAAGATGCGCCCGCCATGCACCTCGACGATCTGGCGCGAAATCGACAAGCCAAGTCCCGAGTTCCGGCCGAACCCATGCGACGGCGGCCGTTCCGTATAAAAGCGGCGGAAGATCGTTTCGAGATTTTCCTCAGGGATCCCCGGCCCCTGATCGTCGATCGTGATCACCGCGCGCCCATCGACGGGCGCCGCTGCGATTTTGATCTCGCCGTTTTTCGGACTGAATGACACCGCGTTCTCGATCACGTTGCGGAAGACTTGCGCCAGCGGCCCGTCAAGACCCCGCACCACGAACGTATCGACCGGCAGATCGAGCTTGAACTGCTGCCGCTCCGGCTTGTCCGGATCGTCGAACATCTGCGTCATCGCACCGATCAGACCTGCAAGGTCGACATCGCCCGCCCGTTCGCGCGAAAGCTCAGCGTCGAGCCGCGACGCGTCCGCAATGTCGGTTATCAACTTGTCCAGCCGGCGAACGTCGTCACGAACGACACTCATCAGCTTGCGCCTCTTTTCCTCGTCGGTCGTGCGCTGCAGCGTCTCGATGGCACTGCCGACGGATGTCAGCGGATTTTTGATCTCGTGCGCGACATCGGCCGCAAACTGCTCGATCGCATCCATGCGCGCATAGAGCGCCGACGTCATCGACCGGAGCGTCACGGAAAGATCGCCGATCTCGTCGGCACGGCTTGAAAAATTCGGGATCACGCTCACCTGACGTTCGCCGCGCCTGACCGCATCGGCGCCGTCCGACAGCGCCCGCAAGGGTCCGGTCACGTGGTAGAGCAAGAACCCTGATGCCGCCAACAGAACGAGAAACGCGATCAGCGCGGCGAGCAGCAACTGCAACCACTCCTGGCGAAGCGCGTCGTCGATGTCGCCGGCCTCCGTCGAGAGCATCAAGACGCCCATGATGAATTGCAACCGCCGGATCGGCACTGCGACCGAAACGATCAAATTGCCTTCCGCATTGATGCGCTCGGCCGAACCTGCCTCGCCGTGCTCCAGCACGGCGCGCGCTTCCTCATAGTTTTGTCCGCGCTGTTGCGGATCGTCGTTGACGACAGGCGGCAAGTCTTTGCCGGGCCGAAGGGCATAAACGTTTTGCTTCACGCCCTTCTCGATCTCGCCAAGCACGTCGATCTGCCCTGGCGGCGGCAACGATGTGACGGTCACTTGATTGCGCGTCAGAATAAAGCGCGTGTCCTGCAACGGCGCGCCGTCGCGCGCGAAGACACGCGCGCGCATACCGGTGGGCCCGACCAAAAGTTTGAGCACATCGGCTGCCTTGTCGGCGTCGACGTCAGTCGCAGCATCCTCGTCTTCGGGAGCGTTGCCTTTCGCGGCGTAGCGGGCGAGCGCCGCCGACACGATCTCGGCCTGCGCCATCAACGATTTCACACGCTCTTCGACCAGGCTCACGCGAACCGCTTGAACCCAATAGACGCCGAAGATGAAAAACCCGAGCGCGAGGAAGTTGAAGACCAAGACTTGGACGGTCAGCGCCGACAGCCAGCGCTTCGGCCGTGCAGCCATACCCGTGGGCCGCGATCGCGGTACAAAGAGACCTTCGAACCAGCGGGAAAGGCGTCCCTTCTGTTTCCCTTCGTCTGGCGCTACCGGATCTGCTGCACTCAAGCTTCTATGTACTTGTAACCGACGCCGTAGAGCGTCTGGATCGAATCGAATTGTTCGTCGACGACTTTGAACTTCTTGCGCAGCCGCTTGATGTGGCTGTCGATCGTGCGGTCGTCGACATAGACCTGATCGTCATAGGCAGCGTCCATCAAGTTGTCGCGGCTCTTCACGAAGCCGGGCCGTTGCGCGAGCGCGTTAAGGATCAGGAACTCGGTCACCGTCAACTGCACGTCCTTGCCGTCCCAACTGCACGAGTGGCGTTGCGAGTCGAGCGTGAGCTTGCCCCGTGTCATCACTTCTTTCGCGCCCGCAAGCGCCGCGGGCATGCCGCGCGCTTCCGCCCGGCGCAACACTGCGCGCACCCGCTGCAGCAACAGACGCTGCGAAAATGGCTTTTTGATGTAGTCGTCGGCGCCCATGGAAAGGCCCAAGGCCTCATCCACTTCGTCGTCCTTGGAGGTGAGGAAAATCACCGGCAGATCGGACGCCTGGC
>JANNEL010000125.1:0-2851 GCA_031378595.1 Alphaproteobacteria bacterium | reverse complement strand
ACTTGTGGCAGTATTCGAGCGGAGCTGAAGCCATGGCAAACCCAATCGCCCGCGCCGCGTATCGCCTGAGCCAGACCGCGCGCGTCGCCTGGTACGGCGGCCACCACCTCCTCGCGAACCGCCTCGGCCGCCGCACCGCGTTCGCGGACCGTAAGGTCGAGGTCGAGCACGACTATCCGAAACGCGACACGTTCCTGCGCGAGATGCAGGCGCTGTTCGAACGCGACTGGAAGAACATCGAGCAAGGCATCTACGCCGCCCCTGCCACGCTCGACGCCGGCGCAATCCGCACACTCCGCCGCTCGCTCGACTTCCTGCGCGACGTGCCTGATGTCGCCCGCCGCCGCCGCGACCATGTCCACGACGAAGTGCTGACGGAAGAAGCGCGCAAGAACTTCCCGCGCTATTACCTACAGAACTTCCACTACCAATCCGGCGGATGGCTGACCGAGGATTCGGCGAAACTCTACGACTTCCAAGTCGAGGCACTCTTCGCCGGCACCGCCGACGCAATGCGACGCCAAGCACTGGTCCCGATCGCCGACCACATGAAGGGCCGCGATCAGCGCGGTATGAACCTGCTCGAGGTCGCGGCAGGCACTGGCCGCTTCCTCACCTTCGTGAAAGACAACTGGCCCCGCATCAACACGACCGCGCTCGACCTTTCGCCCGCCTACCTGGAGCAAGCGAAAAAGGCGCTAAAACCTTGGCGCGACGTGACGTTCCTGGAAGCGAACGCAGAGGCGATGCCGCTCCCCGATGCCAGCCAAGACATCGTGACCGCGATCTATCTCTTCCACGAACTCCCGCCGAAGGTCCGCACGATCGTGGCAAACGAAATCGCCCGCGTGTTGAAGCCGGGCGGCCTCTTCGTGCTGGTCGACAGCATCCAACCCGGCGACACGCCAGGCTTCGAAGCCCTCACCGAATTCTTCCCCCAAGCCTTCCACGAGCCCTACTTCGAGAGCTACCAAACCTGGAACATGGCCGAAGCGTTTGAAGCGAGCGGCCTGACAATGCGCGCCAACACACCCGCATTCTTGTCAAAGGTCGCCGCCATCGAGCGAAGGCGCTAGCTCCCTGGGACCGCGGGCGTCCTCGCCCGCTCTTAGCGACGCGTCAACTGCTCGTGCGGGAATGAAGAAAAGAAGAAAGAGCGGGCGAGGACGCCCGCGGTCCCAGGGCGCTAGCGCTTCGCTTAACCCACTTGCGCCCGATGCCTGAGCAAATGATCCGCAAGCACCGCCGCCATCATCGCCTCGCCCACCGGCACCGCGCGGATGCCGACGCACGGGTCGTGGCGGCCCTTCGTTTGGATGTCCGTCTCTTGTCCGTCGCGCGTGATCGTCTTGCGCGGCGAGAGGATCGACGACGTCGGCTTCACCGCAAAGCGCACGACGACATCTTGCCCCGTCGAGATGCCGCCCAAGACGCCGCCCGCATGGTTCGAGAGAAAGCGCGGCCGGCCATTGCCCATGCGCATCTCGTCCGAATTCTCTTCGCCCGACAGCGCCGCCGCAGCGAACCCCGCGCCGACCTCGACGCCCTTGACCGCATTGATCGACATCATCGCTGCTGCAAGATCGGCATCGAGCTTGCCGTAAACCGGCGCGCCCAAACCCGCGGGCACGTTCTCCGCCACGACCTCGATCACCGCGCCGCACGACGACCCCGCCTTGCGCCGCTCGTCGAGATACGCCTCCCACAAAGTCGCCGCCTTCGCGTCGGGCGACCAGAACGCATTGCGCTCGATCTCCGCCCAGTCCCACGCGTTGCGGTCGATCTTGTGCGGCCCAACCTGGATCAACGCGCCGCGGATGCGCACGCCACCCGGTACGATGTGATCGAGCACCTTTCGCGCGATCGCGCCCGCCGCAACCCGCGCCGCCGTCTCGCGCGCACTCTGCCGCCCGCCGCCGCGATAATCGCGCACGCCGTACTTGATGAAATAGGCATAGTCCGCGTGACCGGGCCGGAACTTGTCCTTGATGCCCTCATAGTCCTTCGACTTCGCATCGACGTTGTCGATGTGGAGCGCAATCGGCGTACCGGTGGTGACCTGCCCGCCGGTCGTATCGTCGGAGAACACGCCGGAGAGAATCTTGACGATGTCGGTCTCTTGCCGCTGCGTGACGAACTTCGATGTCCCTGGACGCCGCTTTTCCATCCAAGGCTGAATGTCGGCATCGCTGAGCGCGATCCCAGGCGGCGTGCCGTCGACGACGCAGCCAAGCGCCCGCCCATGGCTCTCGCCCCAAGTCGTCACGCGAAACAGATGGCCGTACGTGTTGTGACTCATGCGTGCCTTCGCTCAATCGAATCCGCCAACCCCAATCTGTCATGGTCCGCGAAGGCGGACCACCCACGACTTCTAGTGCGTTGGCCGGGCCGGAATTGTCTCGCGCGAAGCCGCGAAAAGTGGTTTCGCATTCTTCGCGGCTTCGCGCGAGATAAGAAAGTCGCTCATTCGTCCGGCGACAGCGTGGTCAGCAGCTGTGCGCTCTCGTGCACCTTCTCGATCGCAGCGAGGCCGACCATGTGATAACCGGCATCCACGTGATGCACTTCGCCCGTCACCGCGCGCCCCAGATCGGAGAGGAAATAGAGCCCTGAATTGCCGACCTCTTCGATCGTCACGTTCCGGCGGAGCGGCGCGTTCAACTCGTTCCACTTCAAGATGAAGCGGAAATCGCCGATGCCCGAAGCGGCCAGCGTCTTGATCGGCCCCGCCGAAATCGCGTTGACGCGAATACCCTTCTTGCCGAGGTCTTCGGCGAGATACCGCACGCTCGACTCAAGCGCCGCCTTCGCAACACCCATGACGTTGTAATGCGGCATTACCTTCTCGGAG
>JANNEL010000109.1:0-4537 GCA_031378595.1 Alphaproteobacteria bacterium | reverse complement strand
GTCGCTGCTCCAGCCCATCTCAGCATACGGGATGACGTGCCAGAGCGCCCAGATCGCGCCCAGAATGAGGCCCGACTCCAACGCGCTCCACCGCTCCCTCAGTCCGGCGAAAGCATAACCCTGCCAGCCGAGTTCTTCCCCGATCGCGCCAACGAAGAACATCAGAAAAAACGCAAAAACCTCTGTGATTGAGAATAGTTGCGCGTCAGGCGTTACGCCAGAAAAGCGTTGCACGCCATATTCGAGAGTAAGCACAAGAGGCATGAGCAAGAGCGCAGCGAAAATCCATCGGACGCCTTTTATCCTGCGATAGTCGAAGGCGCGGCCTAGAAATTCATTTGCAGCTCGAACGCCACCCTCGCGATAGACGAGACCCAGTGCGGCGATCATCGGTATGAACGCCATGAGCGCGCTTACGGGAAGGAAGGTCGCGACCGGAAGCCGGCCTCCCGTTGAGCCCAGAAGATAGAACGGAACCGACAGAACGAACACAAAGAGAAAAAAGGCCCATGGTGAGGCGCGGTACAACGATCTCGCCTGCCTGGATTGCGAGCCGTCAGACATCGGTTGGTTCCCGTGCCGACGGTACTTTCGGACCATACGCCTTGACGCTCAGAATGGCGCCGATTGCGGCAAGAGCCGCCAATACCACGTAGGTGAGGACATTCTCAGCCGCTTGCGGCGCATCGGGCGCAGCCATGCGCCAAAGGCCGCCGATCATAGCGACCCAGCCGGTCAGCGTGATAATGATAGGCCAACGCCAAGTCCAGAGATTGTGTGCGCGGACGATGGCTAGGCCGGTAACGAAAAGAATTGCGCCGTTGAGATAAACAACAGGTGCCGTTTGGTTCGCGAAGGCGTCCATGTTTATGGCTTCGGTGACGCCAAGTGCAACCATGGCCGGGCCGATCAATCCTGCGAGTTGCTTTGACACCGTCATCTTCATTTCCTTGCCAATCATGCTGCACTCGTCTGGATCGCCGAGGGCGTTTGGCGCCCAACGATTGCGGGCGCTTCTTGGATGAGGCCGTCGTCTTGGAGCGCGGCCACCATGAACAGCGCAAAGTCCACACGGCGTGTCATGTTGCCGGCGAGGATGGGATCGCCGACATGTCTGCTCCAGACGGGGAGGCCCTGGCTTGGGCCTTCTTCAAGGTCACTGCAGCGCACGACGGTCCAGCGTGTGTGGCTTGCAAACACCCTGCGGCACGCTTCCACCTGATCGGCAATATCAACTGCATGCAGGCGCAGCCCAATCCACCCCACGATACCAACCAACGCCTTGACGCGCCACGAGTAGACGTCGAGGCCGTCGCGCGTGATGTGCCAGCCGCAAGAAAATATCAGCCGAGCATTTTCTTGCGCGTGATCGAGCACCGCTTGGGCGGTGCCCGAGGCATAGTTCTGAACGCCGTAGGGAACCAAGACGGTGAGCACGCCATCACATCCTTCAACCGCTCGCTTGATGACCTCGCGGTCGTCGGTGGCGCCGGGAAAAATGGTGATGCGGCCTTTGAAACGGTCAAGTTTTCTTATGCTGCTCTCCCGGCAAACGCCCGTGACCTCGTAGCCACGATCCAACGCATGTTGAACCATGTATTGGCCGAGTTTTCCGGAGATACCCACAATACAAACTTTCGTCATTTCATCTCCTTCAGCGCCGCAGCACGAAGCGACTCGGCATGTTCCGCCCGCCGTTTAATCCCGTGCAATTGATGCGCTTGCATGAAGCCATGGCCGGACGCGGCGATGAACCTGGTTTGCTCGCGCCGCGTCCCGGCCAGAGCGCGCGCACTCGGCCTCGAACCATCAGACTCCCAACTCGCGAGCATGTTGCGGTCCGCCACTTGAACGGTCAGAACGAGATCGCGAGCGGCTAACGCTCATCGACGAGCCTTTCCCATTGTTCGATGCGACCCTGCCAATAGACCTCTTCCTTGCCGTCGATTTCCCATGCGACCTCGCCCGCAAAGGGAAGCCACATCTCATTGTGGCAGCGATAATCGGAGAAGCGGCCGCGCCACGGCGTCGGGAGAAACGGCGCTGAGGCCGAACGCGGCCGATCAGGTGCATACGCGCCCGCGATTCGTCCGTCACTGTCGAGGCTGAGTATGACTTCGGCTGCTGTCTCTCCGGCGCCGGCGCTGACTGCTAGGCCGCCGCGGCCGTCTTCGCGCCAGCGTAGTGCGGTGTTGTGCAGGATGGCATCAGGTGCCCAGGCCAGTTCTGCGAGATATCGCATCAGCTCGCCACGCATCTGCGCGGACGAGTGCCCGGCGCGTGCAATCGGGATGAAGCCGAGCGCCAGTATATCAAATCGTCCCTGGCCGTCTTTCAAAGCATCGACCGCCGAGACCATCCCAAAAGGCCCTGCCCTCGCCCGCCATTCGAAGGCGCATTCATATGTTGAGATCGTTTGTGTTGCCGTGAACGACATCCAGGACGCGGCCCCAAGCTTCGTTTTCATCCGGCCAGTCTGTGTCAGCCTGACGCTGGATCGACTGTCGCCCGGCTTCACGCCGAGGCGCAAAGCAAGGTCGTGGGCGGCGGAAGGCAGACGCGTCGATCATTGAACACCATTCCTGATCATGTTCAAAGCCAAAGACTCCTGTAATCGCGCACGTACTCGCGCACCGTGAGTGGACGTCGCGCAAGCAGACCCGCCAAAGTGCCGGTCACGCTCCGCGCTTGGCCGAACCGCAATCCGACATGCAGCAGGGTTTGGATCATGATTTGGGTGGCCGGCAGGCCACGCCGGGACAGATGCGCGAGATAGCCAAGGATGCTCGCAGGCTGGTATCGAATGGTCCGCGCCAGTTCGTCAGAGAGCGTCTTTGCAACCTCGACGAACGAAAGGGCTTCCGGGCCGGTCAACGTGTATATTTGACCAGCATGAGCCGTGGGGTCCATGAGCGCGTTGGCCGCGACTTCCGCGATGTCTCGCGCGTCAATGAAGGCGACCCGGCCACCGCCGGCCGGCACGTAAAGTCGATTGTCCCTGAGGATATCGTCTCGATAGGCATCGCCTAAGTTTTGCGCAAAGAAACCGGGCCGCAGGACCGTCCATCCAGGCGGGCCGTCGCGAAGGTGCTGTTCAACGGCATGATGCGGAACGAGCGGATTTGCGCCGGCCCCAGCAACGGAAAGAAAAACCACCTGCGTCACACCCGAACCCCGCGCGACATCCAGGAAGACGTTGAGGGTCGCTCTGGTATGCGCGATAGCTGGAGGACGCATGAGGAAAACGGTGTCGCAGCCCGCCACCGCCGCGTGAAATGTTCGCGCGTCGAGAAAGTCGAAGGCTTTGGTTTCGAAGCCTCTCTCCTTCGCGCCTTCAACGCGTCTGCCGCCGACTCTGAACGGCGCCTGGCGGCGTGTCAGATGCGCGACGACCTCTCTGCCCACGTTACCGGATGCGCCTGTGACAAAGATCATGGTGTGGTGTGATGATCTGAAGCAGATATAGAGTCAGGGGTCTGGAGCACCATCAAGCTAAAATGGACGCCGGACGGCGCGCGGAGAACGGAAGCTCCGGGCCATAGCCGAAGCGCATCACGAGGTCCGGGCGACGGCCCGGAAGACCGGCAAGATTCGCCAATTCCGGCCGCAGCCGTGCAACCTCGACAGTCTGATTGACGAAGGCGTGCTTGAGGCCGAGCGCGGTCGCTTGCAGCGCGAAACGCTGGCAGGCTCGCCCCGCCAATATCCAGTGCTCCGGATCGTCTTTCTGCGACACGAAGATGGCGATTCCAGCTGATAAGGCGAGGTGGCGGGCGTATTTCTCGTTCTCGGCGGCAGCCGTGAAAGTGCAGTCGAACAAGCTCGGCCCCAACCAGGCCGGAAGCGCCGGACTGCCACTTGCCGCACTGAATAAACCGTCGCCGGTCAGCATCGCGTCGCGTGGACTAAAGCGCAGCCAGGTCTTGAGTTCTCGTACGAACGCCTTATCGGCGATCTGCGCGCTGTTGCCCGCGACGATGAGGTCGCGCACGCGATCGATCTGCGGCCGATCCGCGATGAGGATCAGATCGACGCCGGGAATCGCCGCTGCTGCGGCCAATGTCTGCAGGTCGGTAGCGCTGATCGCTTTGCCGTCATAGCCGGCACGCGTCGATTGACGCTTTGGTATTGCATCGAACAGCGCAGACCTGGCGTCCGGCCCGCGGCCGAAGACAAACTTTATCGATCCCGCGTTTGCCGGATCGAAGTGGAGTTCTCCCGCGCGTCCGCGCGCAGCTGCCGCAAGCGCCAGATTTTCGGCGGCACAGCCGAGGCTCGCAAAGAGGTGATGATCATCCGGGTCAACCACTGGCGTTCGTTGGGAAAAGTCGGGGAGGATATCGATCCGGCCTTCGCCGGTGCGGAACCGCCAAGGCTGGGTGTTGTGACCGCTCGCTGCGAGCGTCGCGTAGCGAATGAAGTCACTCATTTCAGGTGTTTGCGAAAGCGCCGCGCGGGTTGCCGCAACAGAGGCGTTGTATTCCTCCATAGAACCCATGTGCCTCAGCCCGGCATATGTCGCGCCGACGCCGGCGGC
>JANNEL010000028.1:0-2052 GCA_031378595.1 Alphaproteobacteria bacterium | reverse complement strand
ACGCCTGTCGCAATCGCCCGAAAGCGGCAGGATTGAGCCAAAACCACAGTTACCCGCTCGGCAGCCGTAAATGGAGGAAGTTGTCGCACGCAACCGTGAAATGGGGAAAACCGGTTAACTGCCTTGGCCCGGCTTTGGGCTGAAGAACTTTTCGAACTTGTCCGGTACGGTTTCGAAGTCCTTCGAGTCCGCAGGCGGTTCGCCCTTTACCGTAATGTTCGGCCACTTGCTGGCAAAGTCCTTGTTCAGCGTGAGCCACTTCTCGATCCCAGGCTCGGTGTCCGGCTTGATGGCGTCCACCGGGCACTCCGGCTCGCACACGCCGCAGTCGATGCATTCGTCGGGGTGGATGACCAGCATGTTCTCCCCCTCGTAGAAGCAGTCGACGGGGCAGACCTCCACACAGTCCATCAGCTTACACTTAATGCAGCTCTCGTTGACGATGTAGGTCATGGGGGGCTTCAGGCGAACGCGTTGTTGAACGGGGCGAGACGCGTAACATTTCGCACCCCCGCCAACAACCCCTTGGCCCGTGCGCGCTCAGTCGTCGCGGTCGTCTGTCAGAGCATCGGTATCGCGCCGATCCTTCTTCGTCGGCCGTCCTGATCCTCTCTCGCGCTTGGCAGGTGCGACAGGCTCCGCGGCGCGCACCTCCGGCGGCGGCGTCAGATCTTCGTAGAGCGTCTGCGCCTCGCTCGCAGGACCGCGCCGCGTTCCGCCGTTCACAACTTTGATCACCCGCACCAGCGGCCCGGCCGGAAACGTCAGCACGTCGCCGACCTTCACCGTTGCGCTCGCTTTTTCACAGCGCGCACCGTTGATCCTCACGCGGCCTGCAGTCACGACGGAGGCGGCCAGCGTCCGGCTTTTGAAGAAGCGCGTGTACCAGAGATATTTGTCGACCCGCTGCAAGCGCTACTTCCGCAGCTTGAGCGCCGCCAGCACCGCGAACGGCGAATCCGGATCCATCGGCTTTTCCTTCCGTTCGCGCGGCGGCCGCGGCTCGTGCTGCGGACGCTGTTCGTGTTGCGGCTTGCGATCCTTGTGGCGCGGCGGACGATTGTCGGGACGCGCAGCCTTTGGCTCGGGCTTTGCCGGTTCGCCGGGTGGCGCGCCATACGGCACCGCGATGGACTGAGGCGCGCGCCTTGCCTGATGCTGCTGTTGCTCCGGCCGCTTGCGCTGCGGCTTCGGCCCGCGCTCAGGCCGTTTCGTGCGTTGCTGCCACAGCGTCATCTCTTCGCCGGCTTCGTTCTTCGTCTTGGTGTCGCGGAAGCCGAGCGAGCGAAGCACCTGTGCAATGTCGTCTTCACCGCAGCCGAGCACCGACATCATGTCGTTCGACACGGCAAAGCCATCCGGCATTTGCCCGTTCTGGCCCTTACTGCGAACAATGTCGCCGAGCCGCTCCAGCATATCGATGCGCACCGCACGCGGTCCGCACAGCCGGAATCCCGCCGCCTCATAGAACCCGGCAGGCACAGAAGGATCGGACGGCAGCGACGTAAGGCCAGCCGCAGGCGGCGGCGGTATCTCAGTGATCCCTTGATGCACAGCCCAGAGCAACGCCTTCAACCGCGCCGCTGCAGGTTTCACTAACGCCGGCAAGAAGATCGAGAACGCGCCAAAGCGCACGCCCAGCCGCCGAAGCGGCGTGCGATCGCCCTGCGCCACCGCGCGTAACTCCCGCATCACCGACTGACGCGAGACCGAACCCAAATTCTCGTAGATCTGAAACGCCAACCCGCGCGCCATACCCTGCAACGGCGACGCGAACAGCTGCGGCGTGGCGCTCGCTTCGCTCGGCACAGCCTCTGCAACAGGTGTATCGCCGGTATCGACAGCATCTTCCGCCGCATCGCCAGCCGCTTCTTCGGCAGGCGTTTCTTCCGTCGCCTCAGGCGCTTCAGCTGCCTCGAGCGCCTCCGCCGCCGCTGGCTCTACCGCCTTTGGCTCTTGAACCGGCGCCACTTCCTTCGGCATCTCTTTGTTGAGTTCGACCTGCACGCTCAACAACGGCGACAGGATCTTCGCGACGTGATGCGCGAGCCA
>JANNEL010000722.1:0-10442 GCA_031378595.1 Alphaproteobacteria bacterium | reverse complement strand
GGCGGGTCCGTTGGGGCGCGCACTATAGGCAGGCAGGCATCGACGATGCAATCGCTGCCCAGTGCGTCGAATACGCGGGGGTTTCTACTGCGCCGCGGCCGCTTTTGCGGCCCGTTTCGGCCCGCGTTTCAATAGGTCGCGCAAGTTCAAGAGATCGTCGAGCACGGTCTCAAGCCGCTCGCGCTGCTCGGCAACGGTTTTATCGCTGGGATTTTCCGACGCCATATTGACGTGTTCGACCGATGGCGCACGCCCGAACAAAGGCGCGGGCATCGGTGCCACATCCTCAGGCAGCAAATCGCGCTTTGCTGAGGCGGCCTTTGCACCGATGCGGCCGATCTCGGCCACATGCTTCCCGCCCTGTTCGCGCAACACCTTCTGCACGCCCTTGATCGTAAAGCCTTCGCCGTAAAGCAGCGCGCGAATGCCTTTCAGCAGATCGATGTCGTCCGGACGGTAATAGCGCCGCCCGCCAGCCCGCTTTAGCGGCTTTACTTGCCCGAACTTCGCTTCCCAGAAACGCAGTACATGCTGCGGAACGTCGAGCGTTTCGGACACTTCCGAAATCGTGCGAAAGGCGTCGGGCGCTTTTTCGATGCGGTTTGCTTCGGTCATTTCTTTTCACCCTGGTGGGCGCCGTTCATCGGCACGCCATGCCCTTCGTTGATCATCGCCTTCAACACGTGGCTCGCGCGAAACACCAGCACGCGCCGCGGACTAATCGGAACTTCTTCACCCGTTTTCGGATTACGCCCGATTCGTCCACCCTTCGAGCGTACGGCAAACGTCCCAAACGACGAAAGTTTCACGGTCTCGCCGCGTATCAAACGCTGAGACACTTCTTCAAGAACGCGGTCGACGAGTTCGGATGATTCATTCCGAGAGAGGCCCACTTGCGCATAGACCGCCTCGGCCAAATGCTGCCGGGTCAACGTCTCGGTCATGCCGCCTCGCGCGTTGCGTTTTCAGTGAATCACGAAGCGCGACTCACAACGAAACCGTAGGTCCGCAAGGAAATGCCGTCAATATCAGTGGGATAGAAGCCGAGGCTATGAGGATGCTACCAGCGGATGAGTGAAGAGCCCCAGGTAAAACCTCCACCCATCGCTTCCAGCACCAGAAGTTGATCGCGCTTGATGCGGCCATCATTAACCGCTGTGGCGAGTGCGAGCGGAACTGACGCAGCCGATGTATTCGCGTGCATTGCAACCGTAGAGATTACTCGCGATGGATGCACGCCAACCTTGCGGGCCGTCGCGTCTAGAATTCGCTGGTTTGCTTGATGCGGCACGAACCAAGCGATGTCGGCCGCCGTGACGCCATTCGTGTGCATCGCCTTCTCAATCGCATCTGACAAGTTAACGACCGCGTGCCGAAACACCTCGCGCCCCTCCATGCGAAGCAGCCCGGTCGTCTTCGTCTTCGACGGTCCGCCATCGACATAGAGGAGATCGTGCAATCGACCGTCGGAGAAAAGATGTGTGGAAAGAACACCACGATCCTTCACCGTGCCGTCGCCTTGCGCCGCAGAGAGAACGATCGCCCCTGCCCCATCGCCGAACAGCACCGCGGTCGTGCGGTCGTTCCAATCGATGATACGCGAAAACGTTTCAGCGCCGATGACGAGGCAGTTCTTCACCTGCCCCGCCTTGATGAAGTTGTCGGCAACGGCAAGCGCGTAGATGAAGCCCGAACACACCGCCTGTACGTCGAATGCGGCACCCCGGCTGATGCCGAGGCGCGCCTGTACGGTGGTCGCCGTTGCCGGGAATGTCTCATCGGGTGTCGCGGTCGCCAGCACGATCATGTCGATCGCGCTTGCGTTCAGACCGGCAGACCGTAAAGCGTCCTGCGAGGCGGCAATCGCGAGATCCGACGTGAATTCGCCCTCGGCCGCGATGCGCCGTTCGCGAATGCCCGTGCGTTCGCGGATCCACTCGTCGCTGGTGTCCAGTCTCTTGGCGAGATCGGCGTTCGAGACGACCTGCTTCGGCAAGTAGGCGCCGACGCCAGTCACCTGCGCGCGTATCACGCCCATTAGGAGGCAGCCGCCGGTGCGGGTTCGGGCAGTAGAGGTGCTGCCACCACTGCCGCCGGCCCGCCAAGCGCCGCAATCGACGGGGGCAGATGCGCCATCGAATCCGCGATACGCGCGACAAAGTCGCTCTCGCCCATTTCGATCGCAAGGTCGAGCGCGGTCGCGAACCCGACGCCGTCCGTACCGCCATGGCTCTTCACGACAACGCCGTTCAGCCCCAAGAACACGCCGCCGTTCACCGCGCGCGGATCCATCTTCTGGCGAAGCACGTTGAACCCCGGCTTCGAAAGCAAATAACCAACACGCGACAGGAAAGAACGCGCCATCGCCGAGCGAATGTAATGCTGAATCAAACGCGCCGTGCCTTCGGCAGCTTTGAGTGCAATGTTGCCGGCGAAGCCCGACGTCACGACAACATCGACAGTGCCCGCACTGATATCGTCGCCCTCGACAAACCCGTGGAACCGCATCGGCAAGCCGGACGCGCGCAGCGCCGCCGCCGCATCGCGTACCGCGTCGTTCCCCTTGATCTCTTCTGCACCGATATTCAGCAGCCCGACATTCGGCCGCTCAAGCGCCAACACCACACGCGCATAGGCTTCGCCCATGATCGCGAAGTCGGTGAGCTGGCGCGCATCCGTATCGACGTTCGCGCCGACGTCCAGCACGATCGATTGCCCGCGGATCGTGGGCCACAAGGCGGCCAGCGCCGGACGCGAGAGCCCCGGTACGGTCTTCAGTTGCACCTTCGCCATTGCCATCAGCGCGCCGGTGTTGCCCGCACTGACCGCGACACACGCTTCCTTGGAACGCACAGAGTCGACCGCGCGCCACATCGACGTGTTGCGCCCGCGGCGGAGCGCCTGCACAGGCTTGTCGTCCATCGCGACCGTATCGTCGCAATGCATCACCTGAACGGCGTGTTTAAGTGAGGCTTTGCCCAGCAGCACGGGCTGCAAACGGGCGTGGTCGCCGTGAAGCAGAAATTTGACCTTGGGGTGGCGCACATGCGCGATCGCCAAGCCGTCGATCACCGCCTGGGGAGCATTGTCGCCTCCCATTCCATCGACCGAAACGACGATTTCGCTATTCACGCCAGCGCAGTCCCTGAAAGCGGTCGGCGACCTCGAATCCGCCAACTATGCGCCGGGAGCCCGGACAATGGCTAGGGCCGCCGGGACGGCGACTTTTCCACTTCGCGTTTGTCGTAATGGCCGCACTTATGACAAACGTGATGCGGCCGTTTCAGCTCGCCGCAATTGCTGCATTCGTTGTTGGCCGGACGCCCGAGCGCGTGGTGCGAACGACGCATTTTGCGCCGTGAAGGGCTGACTTTTCTTTTAGGGACCGCCATGGGCCACCGCTCCTGATCATTCGTCGGCCTGAGGTTCCCCGGCCAAAAGCAAGGCGCGGATAGAATAGGAAACGCCCCCCAAGTTCAACCCCCGGAAATCCGCGCTTTTGAGACGCAGGCACCACAGATTTGCGCGATAATGAGCGCTCGGGTCAGATGCCGCACGACTCGCTACGAGGAAAGCCCATGCGCCTGGCTCTGCTGCTCATACTGACCTTTGGGCTCGCCGCCTGTACCCAAGCCGAAAGCGGCCCAACAGCCACAGCATCCAACGCCACGGTCATCCCGAAGGACGAGCAAAGCTGCCGGGTAGCCGGCGGTGACTGGCGTCCCGTCTGCATGATGGGAACGCTGGCCTGCGTCGTCACATTCAAGGACGCAGGAAAAACATGCCGCAACGGAAACGAGTGCCAAAGCAGACAATGCCGCTACGAGGGTAAGGAAACCCCGAACATGAGCGGCCAAGTGGCAACCGGCAAATGCCACGCCACGAGCGACCCCTGCGGCTGCTTCACGCTCGTCGAAGACGGCAAGATCATGGGCACGCTCTGCGCCGACTAAGGCTTCTTCGGCTTCAGCTTCGCTAACACCGCAAACGGATTCGGGCGCACAGCGGCGTCCGCGTCGCCCTGAAACGCCACACCCGGTTTGCGCGGGTAGGGATCGAGGTTGAGCGCAAGCTCTTCAATCAAAACCTCGCCGAGGTCGATCTCGTGCCCCAACGATTCCGGCGGGTCTTCCGCGGTCGGATCGACAAAGACCTCGGTCTCGTCCTTGGCCGCGGCCTTCAGCTTCTCGGCTGGCAGAAACTGCCGTTCGAAGGTCCCTTCGACATGTGCATCGACAGGGTCAAGCGTGACGACACACGTCTGTACGACATCGGCGATCACGGTGCCGGTCAGCCGAACGCCCTTGCCCCGCCAACGTTGCAGCGCGATCTCGCCCTTGAGCGACTTCACGCCCGCAAGTTCCAAATACTGCGCGATCCCTTGAAACTCTTCTGCGCGCGCGACCACCGTTTGCTGCCAGCCCGCATCGCCGATCTTCGACACCGATACGATGCGCCGAAAGCCATGCCCGTCTTTCATGGCGCTGGCCACGCAAATGTGCCGGCCACGAGATCGCTATCGTCGGCCGCCTTCAGCGCCTCGTAAGCCGCTCGCACATAGGTCGCCAGCGCATGAAGCTTGGGCTGCGCCACATCACCACCCCGATAGACGTTGCGCTGCAGCGCGGCCCGCAGCGCCTCCAGGTCGCCGCCCTTAATCGCGGTGTCGTAGGCGGTGACGCGTCCGTAGAACGCCGACAACATCCCCTTCACCCTGCGCGGCACGCCCATATCGCCAACGCCAAGTTCGCGCAGGTTGTGTTCGAAGTTCACGAACATCTGGTCGAATGCCGCTTGCGCCAGGGCCTTGCCTTCGGTCCGCACCGCCTTCAGCCGCGGCAGATACATCCCCGCGTGCAGCACGATCAGGTCGAACCGCCCGTCGATCGTGTCAGGCACGTCGAACGACTCATAAAATTGGGGCCGCCGCGCCTGTTCAACGATGCCTTTGTAGATCGAGGCGCCAGCCCGCGCCCTGTCGCGCCCGCGCGAAAGAAATGAGATAAGTGTGCGCAAGGCGGCCTGGCTTTCCGGGGTCTTTGGCTTTCCCTTGAAATTAGGCAAGCCTGGCGGTAGGTCAACTGTCCGTTCATGCCCAATAGGGCTGGGAGTCGTCCAATGGTATCGCGTGTTCTTCTGACCGGTTCGATTTTGGCGGTTGCGGGCTTGGCAGCTTGCGCCCCCATCAAAGACGTCCGCGGCTATGTGCCCGATGACGAAAAGGTCGCAACCGTCTCCATCGGCGCCGACACCCGCGACACCGTCCAAGACAAGCTGGGCACGCCGTCCTCGACCGCGACATTCGGCGATCCGACCTGGTACTACATCTCGACCGAGCAGGAGCGTTACGCGTTCTTCAAGCCCGACGTAACAAAGCGCCAAATCCTTGCGATCCAATTCGCCGACGACGGCAAGGTCAACGACATCCGCAGATACGGCATCGCAGACGGCCAGGTGATCGCGCTCGTCGATCGCGAAACGCCAAGCCGCGGTAAAGAGATGACGTTCCTGCAGCAGTTGTTCGGCAACATGGGCGCAATGCCAGCTGGCGCCCCAGGCTCGCAGAACGGCCCCGGCCGCCCAGGCGGCGACGGCAAATAGGCTCCCTCGAAACAAGAAAGGCCCCGAGATTTCTCGGGGCCTTTTTCTTTGTATCTTTGCCTTGGCTACAAGTGGGCGAGCGCGGCCAGCAGCAGCAGCGCCACGATGTTCGTGATCTTGATCATCGGGTTGATGGCAGGGCCCGCGGTGTCCTTGTACGGATCGCCGACCGTATCGCCCGTAACGGCCGCCTTATGCGCGTCCGAGCCTTTGCCGCCGAAATGACCGTCTTCGATATACTTCTTGGCGTTGTCCCAAGCGCCGCCACCCGAGGTCATCGAGATGGCAACGAAGAGACCCGTCAGGATCACGCCCATGAGCATCGCGCCCAACGCCGACAGCGCAGCGCCTTTGCCCGCGATCAGCATGACGGCGAAGAACAGCACGAGCGGCGACAGCACCGGCAGCAGCGATGGAATGACCATCTCTTTGATCGCAGCCTTCGTCAGCATGTCGACCGCGCGGCCATAGTCCGGCCTCTCGGTACCCTTCATGATGCCAGGCTTTTCCTTGAACTGACGCCGCACCTCTTCGACGACCGCGCCGGCTGCGCGGCCGACCGCCGTCATGCTCATCGCACCGAACAGGTACGGCAGCATGCCGCCGATAAAGAGACCGACGACCACCCATGGGTTCGACAGCCCGAAGTTCACGATCGTGTCCTTGAAGAACGTGAATTCGGCGGCGTTGTTCATGAAGTGCTTCAGATCTTCGGTGTACGCCGCAAACAGCACCAGCGCGCCGAGGCCCGCCGAACCGATCGCGTAACCCTTGGTCACCGCCTTCGTCGTGTTGCCGACCGCGTCGAGCGCGTCGGTCGTCTTGCGCACCTCTTTATCGAGGCCCGCCATTTCCGCGATGCCGCCCGCGTTGTCCGTCACCGGACCGAACGCGTCGAGCGCCACGATCATGCCGGCAAGCGACAGCATCGTCGTTGTCGCGATCGCAATGCCGAAGAGACCTGCCAAAATGTAGGTCACGACGATTCCCCACACGATCACGAGCGCGGGCAGCGCCGTTGCTTCCATCGAAACGGCCAAGCCCTGAATCACGTTCGTACCGTGACCGGTCACCGAGGCCTTCGCGATCGAGCGCACCGGCCGGTAGCCGGTGCCCGTGTAGTACTCGGTGATCCAGACGAGCAGACCCGTCACCGCAAGACCTGCAACACCGCACAAGAACAGCGTGAAGCCGTTGAAGCTGAAGCCACCCGAGGTCGTGAGCATCCGGTCGAAGCCGATGACCTGATACGTGATCCCAAGGATGAAGATGAGCGAGAGCCCAGCCGTTACGACCAAGCCCTTGTAGAGGGCACCCATGATGTTCTTCGACGCGCCCAAGCGAACGAAAAACGCGCCGACGATGGAAGCCAGAATGCACACGCCCGCAATCATCAGCGGATAAAGCATCATCAACGCGCGGTCGGCTTCGAAGAAGATCGAAGCGAGCACCATCGTGGCGCCGATCGTGACCACATACGTCTCGAACAAGTCCGCCGCCATGCCGGCGCAATCGCCGACGTTGTCGCCAACGTTGTCGGCGATCGTGGCGGGGTTGCGGGGATCATCTTCGGGAATGCCGGCCTCGACCTTGCCGACCATGTCGCCGCCGACGTCCGCACCCTTGGTGAAAATGCCGCCGCCGAGCCGGGCGAAGATCGAGATGGTCGACGCGCCGAGTGCAAGCGAGATCAGGGCCTCGACCACGGTACGGTTTTGCTTCGCGTCGTTGATGTCGAAGCCGATAGCCGTCAATAGGCCGTAGTACCCGGCGATTGCGATGAGCGCGAGGCCGACGACCAGCATACCCGTTGACGCACCCGCCTTGAACGCGATGGCCAGACCCTCGGACAAGCCCTTGCGTGACGCTTCCGTCGTACGCACGTTCGCCCTCACCGAGAGGTTCATGCCGATGTATCCGGCAAGGCCCGAACAAACCGCACCGATGATGAAGCCGAGCGGTTGAACCCAGCTCTGGAAGGCAGCCGCAACGATCAAAGCGACCACAGCCGCGACGACGGCGATCGTCTTATATTGCCGGTCCAAAAACGCCTTCGCGCCTTCTTGAATCGCTGCCGCGATTTCCTGCATCCGCGCGTTGCCGGCGGGAGCCGCCAGCACCGATTGGCGGGCCCAAAACCCGTAGCCGAGCGCTGCTGCCGCACAGGCCAGCACGATCGACAGTCCAGTCACCGTATCCATTGCCTCAAGACCCTATGAATTGGAGTTGGTTTCGGGGATGAGCGCCGCGCTCGAGCCGAACGACTCAAGCTTGGCCCCCGGCCAAAAAGAGGCCGGACCATGCCAAAGCCACTTGGGGCATGCAATACAGCCAAAGCGCAGAAATGCAGGAAATTCGCCGCAGGGGTGTGGGTGATCAGCCCCGGGTTTCCGGGGACATGAGCAAGGCGAAGCAACCAGCGCGATTACTTCGCGGCTTCGCCTTCGGCTTTGTCGCGTTGCGGTGCGGGCGAACCGAACACCACAATCAGCAAGATCAGCGCAAGTATGAACCGCACGATCGGACACTCCCCAATCAGCTGATCATGCGCCTCCACGCTTTAACGCGCCGTGAAGCGGCAATTCATTAACCGGTCAGAAATGAGTGTACCCGGCGCGCTCGAACCGGACCGGTCGGCCGTCCTCATCCACTGCCGCTAAGCCGCGCCCGCTCACAACGCGGCCAATCCTGGTCAGGAGAACCTTCGTCTCGGCAGCCAGCGCGAGGAGCCGTTTGCGCGCAGTCGGCGGTGCCGCAATCGCCAACTCGTAGTCGTCGCCGCCGCTCAGCAGATCTCCGATCTCGACACCCCGGCCGATCGCCGCCTTCGCACCTGCCGAAAGCGGAACGTCGCGCACCGCAATCTCAATGCCAACCTTGGACACCTCACAGATGTGCCCGAGGTCCGCGATCAGCCCATCCGAAATGTCGATGCTCGCACGCGCCAGGCCCAGCAAGAGTGGCCCGAGGGCGAACCGCGGCTCGGGCACGCGGTAGCGGGCAACCAGCGCACGTTGATGCGCTTCGCTGAGCTGAAAAGCGCTGCCCTTCAGCACGCGAAGCCCCAGCGCCCCGTCGCCGATCGTGCCCGTGACCCAGACGTCGTCGCCTACGCTCGCGCCACCACGCGTCAGCATCCGCCCCTGCGGCACCTCGCCAAACGCCGTGATGCCGATCGTCAGCGGTCCAGGCGTCGCAGTCGTATCGCCGCCGACAAGCGTCATCCCGAAATGCAACTGATCGCGCTTCAAACCACTCGCGAACGCTTTGATCCAGGCCTCGCGGATATCGTATGGCAGAGCCAACGTCAGCAGGTAACCCCGCGGCAACGCTCCCTTCGCCGCAAGATCGGAGACGTTCACGCGCAACGCCTTCTGCGCGATCGCGTCTGGCGGATCATCGGCAAGGAAGTGAACGCCAGCAATCACCGCATCCGTCGTCACGACCAAATCGTGGCCGGCACGCGGCTTCAAATACGCAGCATCATCCGTAAGACCAAGGGCGCCAGGCTCACCCTTCGCAAGCGGCGCAAAATACTTCGCAATCAGTTCGAATTCGCCGCCGCGCTTGGGCTTGCCGTTCATTGCTCGGCTGGCGCCGGCGTCGCCGGACGCTGATCGCGCGCAAGCCGGTTCAACACACCGGCCAAGAACGTGCTCTCTTCGCCCTCGTCGAAGAACGCGGTCGCGATATGCATGTACTCGTTGACGATGATGCGCGTCTGCACGTCGGGAAGCGACATCAACTCGAACGTGGCCGCGCGCAGGATCGCGCGCATTGTGGGGTCGATCCGGTCAAACGCCCACTCTTTCATGACCGAGCGTGCAATCGCCCGGTCGATGCTGTCTTGCTGCTCGACGACACCGCGCATGAGGTCGGCAAAGTATTTCTTGTCAGCCTCCATGTATTGCTCGCCTTCAATCTCGCGGCCGAGGCGGTGCTCGATAAACTCGTTCAGCGCGGCGTCAATCCCCTGCCCCGCCAACTCCATCTGATAAAGAGCCTGCACCGCCGCCAGCCGTGATGCACCGCGCGACTTGTCTTCGGATCGGCGCTTGGGGCGATAAGGCTTCTTGTCCTTCTTACTCATCACTTGGACCCGTACTTGGCGCGCAACGCCGCCATCGCGAGCGCAGCTTTGGCAGCGTTCGCACCTTTGTCCTCGACACGCGCCTCGTCAGTCCGCGCCCAGGCCTGGTCTTCGTCTTCGACAGTCAAAATCCCATTCCCGATCGCGAGCCGCTCGCGCACAGTTAAATCCATCAAGCCTCGCGCAGACTCGTTCGACACGATCTCGTAGTGCGTCGTCTCACCGCGAATAACGCAACCAAGCGCCACATAGCCGTCATAGCCGCGCGCCGATGCCATCGCGATTGCCGCCGGAATCTCTAGCGCACCCGGCACTGTCAGAACCTCGACCTCGGCGCCGGCCGCCTTCAACGTCGCCGACGCGCTCTTCAACAGCGCGTCCGAGATATCGGCATAGTAGCGCGCCTCGACTATGAGAATTTTGGTCATCGCCTAACTCTTATACCGCGAACCGACCATGCGCGTATCGACGACGCTCAGGCCGTAACCCTCAAGCCCCACGATCTTGCGAGACGCCGAATTGGTAAGCAGGATCATTTCGCGCACACCGAGATCGAGCAGAATCTGAGCACCCACACCATACTCTTTGAGGCGGCGCGGGGTGTTTTCCGGCTCCGTCTGCTTGCGCATAAGAAGGTCGGACACATAGGTCCCGCGGCTCTCGCGGATCAGCACGATCACACCGCGCCCTTCTTCGCCAACGGCGTCCATCGACCGCGTCAGCACATCGTCCCGGCCGCCGCGCACAGACA
>JANNEL010000600.1:0-1767 GCA_031378595.1 Alphaproteobacteria bacterium | reverse complement strand
GGGGCCGACATAGCGGGACTGTGGCCGGATCAAGCGGCCGCCTGCTTCCTGTTCGCGGATGTGGGCGATCCAGCCTGCGGTGCGGGCGAGGGCGAAGACGGGGGTGAAGGCTTCGCGGGGGATGGCGAGCGCTTCCAGAAGCAGGGCCGTATAAAACTCCACGTTCGTGTCGAGGCGGCGCTCGGTCTTGTAGTCCTTGAGTGCGCGCAACGCGGCGGCTTCGATGGCTTCGGCGAAAGCGATGCGGTTCGCGCGGCCTTTCAGTTTGGCGACTGCGGCCTTCAGAACGCTCGCGCGCGGATCGCGTACGCGGTAGACGCGGTGGCCGAAGCCCATCAGGCGCTCGCCACGTTTCAAGGCGCCCGCGATCCATGCGTCCGCGTTCGCCGGCGTGGCGATCGCGTCGAACATGTCGAGCACCGGCCCGGGCGCGCCGCCATGCAGCGGGCCCTTCAGTGCACAGAGCGCGGCAACGACTGCTGAGGGAAGGCCTGCTGCTGTCGAGGCGACGACGCGCGCCGCGAAGGTCGAGGCGTTTAGCCCGTGGTCGATGACGGTGACGAGATAGGTTTCAAAGGCATGGACTTCGTCGGCATCGCCGGGGGCCCCGCGTAGCATGCGCAAGACGTCTGCGGCGTGCGACAAGGCAGGATCGGGCGCTAGCGCCAAGTGGCCGGACGTTAGGCGTGCGGCCATCGCTGCGGCGACTCCGCCTGCGGCCAGGGCGTCGACGGGTTCTCTGCTTCGTTCCGCGTCGGGAACTGCGGCCAACAAAAGCCGCATCGCCTCGACGGCGGTCAGGCGGCTTGCCTGATCTGCCAGAGGTTTGAGCATCTCGAAGGCGCTGACACGCGCGCGGGCTAACGCGGCGCGCAACTCCGCTGTGGGTGCGAACCCATCCCAGAGCAGAGCGGTCGCTTCTTCGTAGGTCGCGTAGCCGGCCAGATTTTCGAGGTCGTGGCCGCGGATGATGAGGCGGCCCGCCTCGCCGTCGACGTGGCTCAAAACGGTTTCGGCGGCGATGACATTATCGAGGCCCTGACGCATGGGACTTTCTCCGTGACTTGCAATCTGCAGTGAAAAGTGGATGCTGAGGTTCCCTTCGTCAATCTTGAATCAACATATCAATATGAGCGGCAGTACAGCCAAACGGCCAGTCCCAAAACGGCCCGACGCCCTGATCGATGCGGCGGCGGCGACCAAGGTCTTGGGGGTGAGCCGCAATACGCTCTACGCCTATGTCAGCCGGGGCCTCGTGCGCTCGACCGAACACCCGAGCCGGGCGAAGGCGAGCCTCTACGTGGCGGCCGACGTTCAGGCGCTTGTGGCGCGCAAGACGAAGATGCGCCGGCCGCGTACGGCGGCGGCGACCGCGCTCGATTTCGGGTTGCCGGTGTTGAAGACGCGGCTCACGCATTTCGAGGATGACCGGCTTTACTACCGCTCCGAAGACGCAATTGCGTTCTCGCGCAAGGCGACGCTTGAGGAAGCGGCACATCTGCTTTGGCAGACGGGCGATGCCGATCCGTTTGCGGGCGTCGCGTTCGATCCGGCGAAGGTCCCCGGTTGGACCGAAATCGCGACGCGCTTTGCGCCTCAGCGCGCGACGGACCGCGCGAGCACTCTGCTGCCGCTGCTCACGGCGCTGGAGGCGCCGAATGTGGGCAAGGCGGGGGCGCATGCATTCAGTTCTGCTGCGCGCCTGGTGCTTGCCATCGCGGCTGCCGTGGCGCCGGTGAATGGACCCGTTTCGAGCCCGATCCATCG
>JANNEL010000566.1:0-18612 GCA_031378595.1 Alphaproteobacteria bacterium | reverse complement strand
TTTTTGGTGTGCTTCGTGGTTCAATCTTTCTGCGGAGGCGGCGCCGCTTCCAAGGCGCTGACGAGCAGCTCCAGCGCACTTTCCGCGAACCAGTTCATGTTCGTCCAGCGGTCGTCTGTGCCGGTGCGTAGCGTGCGAACTAGCGCTACCGGGCCCGACACCGCGAAGCATGTGTGACCGGCGGGATCGCCGTAGCCGTTGCCGGTGGGGCCCGCTGCGCCGGTTTCGGCGAGGCCCCATTCGACGCGGTGTTTGGTGCGGATCGTGTCCGCCAGGAACGCGGCGTACGGCTCGCTGGACGAGCGCATCCCGCCTAAGCTCTCGCGGTCGAGGCTGAGCAAGCCTTTGAACGCGCGGGCCGAATAGATGACGCCGCCGCCTGCGTAATACGCGGATGCGCCGGGGACCGCGAGCAACGCCGCCGAGATCAGTCCGCCCGCCGACGACTCGGCGACGGCAATGCGCTCCTTGCGGGCGATAAGTAGCTCGGCTGCTTTGGCAGCGGGGATGCGCGGGTCGTGCATTGCAGGGTCCTCAGTACACGCCTGGTATGATGCGGTAGCGTACGCGCTTTACATACTCGTTCCATAGCGCGCCGTATTTCTCGGCGCAGCGGCGGTCGTCGTCGATTTGGCGGGGGACGAGCAGGGCGATGTAGTAAAGCGGGTACGCCCAAGGTCCGATGTTCGATGGGTAGCCGAGGGCGAGCGCGAGGCCGGTTGCCATGAGAAATTCGCCCAAATAGTTCACGTGGCGCGAGGCGCCCCAGAAGCCGTTGACGAGGAGTTTGTGTTGGCCGTCGGTTAGGACTTCGGGTGCGAGCCCCAGGAACTTCGCGGTGGGGTCGCGTTTGAATGTGTATTTTTGCATGTTGGCGCCGCGGGCGAGGGACCAGCCTGCGAAGAATAGGATTGTGGCGGCGGCGAGGATTGCGGTCGATGAATGCGGGTTGGGCAATTCGGCCGTCGACCAGAGGCCGATCGCGTAGAAGTACGGATAGAACAGCAGGCAGCCCCAGCCGAGTTTGAAGCCCATGCGTTCGGCGAAGAAATCGTACGTGTAAAGATGCACGCGCTCGAAGAAGAGGTATTCGACCAGGAAGAACGTGAAGAGTGCCGTGTAGAGCGCGACGCCGGGTGAGGGATCGCCGGGGTGGGTCACGTAGTGGTGCGCCGCGAAGGAATAGATGTTGAGGCCCAGCATCGTCGCGCCGACCATGTAGAGCCACATCTTCGCGTCGATCCGTCCGCCCAGCCATTGCGGGTTCGGGGCGCGGCCGAGGAACAGGTCTGCGAGCAGGCCTTTGCCCGTGGGCTGCTTGGGCAGCACGACGGCTGCTGTGAACAGAAGGCCGAACACGCAGGCGCCGCTTAGACCTTCCCAGCGTGTCGTCCAGAAAAAATCCCATGCCAGCAGCCCTTGCGAACAGGCGAGCGCCCAGAGGCCGATTGTAAGCGCGAAGACGATGAGGCCGTTCAGGCGATAGCGGTGGGGCTTTCCCGTCGCGGGATCGATGACGTAGCCGTCGACGGTTCGTGCGGGGACGATGAGATGCAGGATCGTTACGACGGCGTACACGCCGAGCGGCGCGAAGAAACCTTCGAGTGTCATGAGAGGTCCTTCGTCGAGCGGGCGAAGATGCCGATCGCCGTTCGGCGCGGAAGCAGGCGGCCCAGCGCGAAACGGGCGATCCGGTTGACGGTGCCCGGCACGACGACGGGGCCGTGGCCCAGTGCGTCGAGTGCTTGGCTTGCGACCTCGGTCGCCTCGAGCGTTCCGGGCGCGTCTTTGCCCGCGGCCTTCGCGTAGCCCGGAGTGCGGACGGCGCCGGCGCTCGCGACCAGCACATCGACGCCGCGGGGTTTGAGTTCGGCCCAAAGGCCTTCGCCGAGGACGATGTTGAAAGCCTTCGATGCGGCGTAGGTCGCGATGCGTGGGGCGCCTTGATAGCCCGCGAGCGAGGACATCAAGACGATGCCGCCGCGGCCGCGTGCGGCCATTTTTGGCGCGAGCGTTCGCGCGAAGATTAGGGGCCCGCGGATGTTCACATCGACGACGCGGATGAGATCGTCGAGCGGACGGCTCACGAACTCGCCGACGGGTGCGTGCGCGGCGTTATAGACCGCGAGGCCGATGTCGAGGCTCGCCGTGAGCGCTTCGAGTGCGTCCGGCAGATCGGCGCGGGCGAGATCGAGGGTCTCCGTTCGGACTTCCACGCCGGTACGCCTGCGCACGTCTTCGGCGACGCGGTGAAGGCGATCCGCCCGGCGGGCCAGGAGCAGCACGTTCAAGCCGCGCGTGGCGAGCGCCTCTGCGAACGCCGCGCCGAGGCCTTCTGAGGCACCCGCAACGACACCCCAAGGGCCGTATTTCGAAGCGAAATTCGATGGCATTGTGCTTCGGTTCTTCGCAGATGCATCCTTCCGGCGCAACCGTCCTCAAGCGCATTTCGATCAGGAGCCGGCGTGCAGTTCACCGAGCGTCTTCGCGAACCGATCATGCGCGCGGTTTCTTGACTTTTGCAACTTAATCTTGTATCATTAATTTTTATTTTGTATGGATGACCCGATAGCGGAACGCTGGCTTTCGGCACCCCGCTAAGGCACTTGCGTTCAGGCCGCTACAAGTAGCGGCGTTGTAGCGGGCCCGTAGCAGCGTTTTTGGCTTAAGACTGCGGATGTAGCGGCGTAGCGGCTGTTTTGAACATGTTTTCGTGCATTTCAGTCGCGCAGGAGGTCGTTGATGCTTGTTTTAGAGCGCGTGCGTTCGTCGACGGTTTTGACGATCACCGCGCAATACAGGGACGGTTTGCCCGGCGCACCGGGGAGCGTGCCTGCGACGACGACGGAATAGGGCGGCACGCGGCCTTGGTGGATTTGGCCGGTTGCGCGGTCGACGATTTTGGTCGATGCGCCGATGAAGACGCCCATGCCGATCACCGCGCCTTCGCCGACGATGACGCCTTCGGCGACTTCGCTGCGGGCGCCAACGAAGCAGTTGTCTTCGATGATGACGGGGCTTGCTTGCAGCGGTTCCAGAACGCCGCCGAGGCCCGTGCCGCCCGAGATGTGGCAGTTCTTGCCCACTTGCGCGCAGGAGCCGACCGTCGCCCAGGTGTCGATCATCGTGCCTTCGCCGACGTTGGCGCCGACGTTGATGAAGCAGGGCATGAGAACTGCGCCGCGGGCGACGTGGGCGGAGTGGCGGACGATTGCGCTAGGCACTGCGCGGAAGCCGGCGCGGGCGAAGTCTTCCGCCGACCAGTTCGCGAATTTCGAGGGCACTTTGTCGTACCAGTGCGCGCCGCCGGGGCCGCCCGGGATCGGCTCCATCGGGTTCAGGCGGAACGAGAGCAGCACCGCTTTCTTGATCCACTGATGCGTGTGCCACTCGCCACCGGTTTTTTCCGCAACGCGGAATTCGCCGGCGTCGAGCGCGGCCAGCGTTTCTTCGATCGCCTTTCGCGCTGGGCCTTGCGTCGCCGGCGAGATCGTGTCGCGCGCCTCCCAGGCTTCGTCGATCGTCAGTTGCAGGTTGGTCCAGCTCATGGGGCAGCCTTCAAGCGAATGGTGGTCAAAAACGCGGCGAGGTCGCCGGTGCGGTGGTGCACGTGCGGTGCGTCGGCCGGTGCGTCCCCCCAACCGCGCACCGCCGGATCGGCGTGGCCGCCGGCTGCGCGCACCAGAACCGTCGTCATACCCAGCGCATGGGCCGGTGCCAAGTTGCGGTCGAGGTCTTCGAACATGGCTGCGCGTTTTGGGTCGATCTTGTGCTTCGTCACGAATCGTTCGAAGGTTTCGAGCTTCGGCTTTGGGATGAAATCCGCGTGCACGATGTCGAAGATGTCGTCCATGTGGCGGTGAATGCCAATGCGGTCCAGCACCCGTTTCGCGTGAGCCACGGTGCCGTTCGTGAACACAAGGCGGCGGCCCGGCAGTCGCTGCAGCGCCTCAGCAAGGGCCTCGTTCGGCGGCACAACGGACACATCGATATCGTGCACGAACGTCAGGAACTTTTCCGGCTTGACGCCGTGCAACTGCATTAGTCCTGACAGCGTGGTGCCGTGGTCGCGGTAGTATTCCTTTTGCAGGCGGTAGGCGCCGTCAGTGTCGACGTTCAAGAGTTCGGAGATGAAGGCCCGCATCTTCACGTCCATTTGGGCGAACAGATTGCAGGACGGCGGATAGAGCGTGTTGTCGAGGTCGAAGACCCAAACGTCGATGGTGCTGAAGTCTGGCGAGGATTGGGTCATGTGCGGGCGGAATAGCGCGATCACACACCTCATCGCAACCTAATGTTAACTACTTCAGGAAAAGCCCCCTTAAATGGAGCACGCGTAGGCTTCGGGCAGGTTGCTGGGTGGGTGGCGCTATGTTGAAGCGGATGATCGGCGAAAAGGGTGCGCGCGAAGCGCAGCCCGGAAAAATGTCCTACGAAGAGGCGCGCGCGTCACTCGAGCGGCACGCGCATAACGCGCGCTTGTTCTTGGCGGCGCGGGCGGACGTGGAGCCGGAGATCCTCTACTACCTCGCGAACGACGAGACGGCAGATGTGCGCCGGCTGGTGGCCGCGAATCCAAGCACACCGCAGCAGGCGAACAAGTTGCTCGCTGGGGACAGCGACGAGGACGTGCGGTACATACTTGCTTGCAAGGTGGGACGGCAGGTCACCGATCAACACGCCGAGCTCACGCCGCGCTCGCACGCGCTCGTCATCGAGGTGGTCGAACGGCTCGCGCACGATCGTTCGCCGCGTGTTCGTGAGGCGCTCGCGTTTACAGGCGCGCGCATTCACTGACTACTGCGACGCGTCTTTGCGGGCGGCGAACTCGAACGTAAGGCCGGGCCGGCCGCCGGTGTCGATTTCGAGGAAGCCCGTGCTCTTGAAGCTGCGCCCTTGGCAGTCGCTGGCGTCGTCGATTTCGAACGTGGCGTCGCGGGTGCAGAATTGCTTCGTGCCGCCCCAGGTTTCGGCGACACCTTCCGCACGGTCGGCTGCCGCAAAGGCGTAGACGTAGCGGTCGCTCAGGCGGTCTTTGATGACCTTCTCGCATTGACCAGGCTGCAGGCGCCACCAGCCCATGCTGCGCTTCTTGCCCTGTGATTCGATGCCGAGGGCGGAGAAGATGATGTCTTGCGTACGGTTGCAGAACGTAAGGCCTGCGCCAGCTTGGTTCTTGGCCGCTTCAGCCAGCAGTTTGTTGTAAAGACCTGAGGCGTCGTTCGGCGCGACGCCGAGCGCCGTTCGAACCTGGGCCAAGCCTTCGGCGAACTTCGGTCCTGGGACGCCGTCGATCGTACCCTCGAAGCGGCCGAGGTCGGCGAGTAAGCGCTGCAGGCCTGCGACGCGTGCTTGGTCGAGCGATTTGTAGCCCGGGGTTTCGGCAAGCGTTGTCGTCCAAGCCGTCTTGCCCTCTGTGTCGACGCGAGCGAAGCCTTGGCTCTCATAGCCCGGGCCGCACTGATCGCTGCCGTCGCTGGTGGCTGAGAATGTTCCTTTGCCGGTGCAGAGCGTCTGTGCGCCGCCCCAAATGCGGATCGAGCCTGAATGGGCGAAGGACGAGCGCGCGAAAGTGTAAAACGTCGGTTGCTTCAGTTCGCCCTTGATGACGACACGGCATTCGCCCGCCGGCACGATCCACCATCCGCGCGTCGACAGCAGGCCGCCGTTGCGGATGCCGACGGCGATCGACAGTGCATAGGACGTGCGATTGCAGAAATTGTAGTCGCTCTTGGCGCTCAAAGGCAGTCGTTGCGGCTGCAGGTTGCCGACACCCGGGATTGGCTTTGCCGCGGCGTCAACGGGAGCTGATCCCGGCGCCGATACGATGCGAGGTTTCGCCGGTCGCGGCGTGGCAGGTTTTGCTGTCTGGTCCCGAAGCTCCGTACCCGGCGTCATTGGCATCACGACGGGGCGCGGCGGTGTCGTGGTGGGGGGCGTGTCTTCGGCCGGCGCCGGTTGCGCGAGTGCGCCGCCGCTCGCAAGCGCCAACGCGATACTCATCGACAGCGCAAGTCGGCGCAACAAAACGATCACTGCAAGTCCTTGAAAACGCGAGCGCTTCAACCGCGCACGATCATGGTGCCTGCGCCGTGCTCTGTAAACAGCTCGATCAGCAGGACATGTTGAACGCGGCCGTCGAGAATGACGGCGGCGCGAACGCCGCGCTCGGCCGCGTCGATGCAGGTTTCGACCTTGGGAATCATGCCGCCTGAGATTGTGCCGTCCTTGATCAGCGCGCGCGCCTCGGTTGTGGTCAGTCGTTCGATCAAATTGCCGTTGCGGTCCATGACCCCTGGGACATCGGTCAGGAGCAACATCCGGTCTGCTTTGAGGGCACCAGCGACGGCACCTGCAACGGTGTCGGCATTGATGTTGTAGGTCTCGCCTGCCCGCCCAACGCCGATTGGGGCGATCACGGCCACCATGTCGGAGCGGACGATAGTCTGGACGACCTCGATGTTGATCTCTTCCGGCTCGCCGACGAAACCCAAGTCGATGGTCTCGTCCTTGCCGGTGTCGGGGTTTCGGCGCTTTTTCACGAGCTTCTTAGCGACGATCAACTGACCGTCCTTGCCGGACACACCGACGGCCTTGCCGCCCGCGTTGTTGATGGCGGAGACGATCTGCTTGTTGACGGTGCCGGTTAGAACCATCTCGACGACGTCGATAGCGGCTTGATCGGTGACACGCAGACCGTCGATGAACGACGACTTGATCTCGAGCCGCTTCAGCATTGCGCCGATCTGCGGGCCGCCGCCATGCACGACGACCGGGTCAATGCCCGTTTGGCGCATAAGCACGATGTCTTGCGCGAAGTGCGCGGCCACGCCTTCCTCACCCATCGCGTTGCCGCCATATTTCACCACCACGGTCTTTTGGTCGTAGCGCAGGATGTAGGGTAAGGCCTCGGTTAGCACGCGCGCCGTCGCGCGCCACTTGGCCAATTGGCGAAGGTTTTGGATGCGCTCGTCTTTACCTTGGTAGGTGTGGTCGTCCGGTGGCGAACTCATGCGTGCCCTGAAGTGCTAGCGGCGCGCCTTATAACGCGTTTCGGCGAGGTCCGCGAGATGGGCCCGAAGCTCAGGTAGGCCGATCTTGGTTTCCGAGGACGTCGCGAAAACGTCGGGATGGGCTGCAACGTGCTCTTTCGCGACCGCCGTCACGGTGTTAACCGCCTCCGCCAGTCCGGTCGCGTTCAGCTTGTCGGTCTTTGTTAGTACCACCAGGAACGACGCGGCGACTTCGTTCAGCAGCCGCATCATCAGTTTGTCGTTCTCGTTCGCGCCGTGGCGGGCGTCGATGAGCAAGCAGACGCGGCGCAGCTGCGGCCGGCCGCGGAGATAGGCTTCGATCAGGCGTCGCCAGTCCGCCGACATCGCCTTCGACACCTTGGCAAAGCCGTAGCCCGGCAAGTCCGCGAGCGTCAGGCGTCCGCCGAGGTCGAACAGGTTGATGTCGCGCGTGCGGCCCGGCGTGTTCGATACGCGGGCCAGCGTCTTGCGGTTCGTAAGTGCGTTCAAGAGGCTCGACTTGCCGACGTTCGAGCGGCCCGCGAACGCGATCTCGGGCAGCTTCGTCGGCGGCAGGTCTTCGAACGCTTTGACCGGCCGCAGGAACTTGCAGTCCTGCGTGAACAAAAGGCGTGCGTGCTCGAGGCGTTTGCTCACGGGCCCGAGGCTTTGCCGCCCAGCCAGGAGGGCCATTTCAGGTTGTCGATCACGTCGATTGGCACATTCATCCGCCGCATCAGCACGTATTGCTGCAGGATGCCGAGGAAATTGCTGATCGTCCAATAGATGACGAGGCCGGCCGCGACTTGGCCCATCATGTAGGTGAACATGACGGGCATGAACTGCATCACTTGTTGCTGCGTCGCGTCGCCCTGTTGCGGACTCATTTTCATTTGGAACCACATCGAGACGCCCATCAGCAGCGGCCAGACGCCGATGTTGAGCCATGCGGGGACGGCGAACGGCAGCAGTCCGAACAAGTTCACGAAGGACGTCGGGTCGGCCGCCGACAGATCCTGGATCCAGGCGAAGAACGGCGCGTGGCGCATCTCGATCGTGACGTAGAGCACCTTCATCAGCGAGAAGAGGATCGGCATCGTGAGCAAGATCGGCAGGCACCCCATCATCGGGTTGACCTTCTCGCGCTGGAACAGTGCCATCTGTTCCTGGCGCAGCTTCATCGGGTCTTCTTTGTAACGTTCCTGGATGACTTTCAGTTCAGGCTGAACCTTCTTCATCTTGGTCATCGACTCATACGAGCGCTGGGCCAAGGGGAAGATCAGGATTTTGATGAGAACGGTGAGCAAGATGATCGCGACACCGAAATTGCCGACGAGCTTGTTCAACCAGTCGAGCGCGCGGAACATCCAATAGGTGAAGAACGAGAACCAGCCCCAGTCCATCGTCATGTCGTAGCGTTCGACGCCGAGCTGCTTCTGATAAGCCTCGATCAGCGAGACGACTTTGGCGCCGGCAAAAATGTGGTGCGTGACGCTGGCGGTGCCGTTTGCGGGCACGTTGCGAGCGCCCAAGAGATAGTCGGCACGGAAATTTTCGACGCCGCCGATCTTGCCGTAGGAGAAGCGGCCGGTGAATTGCTCTTTCTGCGGCGGGATCAGCGTCGCCATCCAGTACTTGTCGGTGAGGCCAAGCCAGCCGCCGGTGCTGTCGAGTTTCAGTTCACCCTTCTCGTACTCCCGCATCTCAGCGTAGGTGCCTTTGTTCTGCAGGATGCCCTGCATGACGCCGTACGTGCCTTCGTGTACGAACCAGATGCCCTGGTGCTTGGGCTCGCCTTCGCGCACAACGAGCGCGTAGGGGTAGAGCGTGACCGGCGCGGCGGACTGGTTTTCGACCGTGTCCGTGATTTGAAACATGTAGTTCGCGTCGAGCGTGATCGTGCGCTTGAAGACGAGGCCTTGGCCGTTGCTCCAGGTGAGTTCCACCGGTGTGCCGGCGGCGAGCTTTGCTGCGGTTGTGCTCCAGGCTGTCTTGGCGTCCGGTACGACGGTTGTGGAACCGGGTGCCGCGGTCCAACCGACTTCCGTGAACGTCGCGCCGTGCGCGCCGTGCGGCGCCAGGAAGACGATCTCGGGGCTCGCCGGGTCGATCGTTTCGCGATAGTCGCGCAAGCGCAGGTCGTCGATCTGGCCGCCCGTCAGTTTGATCGAGCCGTCGATCTTGCCGTTGTCGAAGGCGAGGCGCGGGCCGCCGGCCGCGAGGACCGCCTCGCGGGGCAGAGCTTCTGTCGCTGCCGGGTTGGCGGGGGTCGCGGGAATTCCCGGTGCACTTGGCGCACCCGGTGCGGCCGGAACGCTGGTCTGTTGCTCGATCTTCGCTTGTTCGGCGGCCCGGCGCTGTTTTTCGAGCTGCGGTTCGACAAAGAAATATTGCCAGCCCAGCATGATGACGAGGCAAAGCACCATCGCCGCAATCAGATTGGTGCTGTCTTGGGGTTTGTTCATTGCTTACGTCTTGGCGTGGGTGTGGTCAGTGCACTCAGGCACGGGGTCGTAGCCTTCGCTGCCGCCAAGCCATTTGACCGGATGACAGCGGGCGAGACGGCGGAGCGTGAGCCAGCCGCCTTTGAAGACGCCGTGTTTTTCGATCGCCTCAAGCGCGTAGGCCGAGCAGGTCGGTTGATAACGGCACACGGGGCCGATCAGGGGCGAGATGGTGTAGCGGTAGAGGTAGATCGGGCCTTGAGCCAATCGCTTTGCCGCGTGCGAAAGCGCGCTTGAAACGGTCATCGCTCCTCCGCTTTGGGGGGGCGGCCCCCATGCACTTTGCGGAGAGCCTGCTTGAGGTCGTCGATCAACGCGACGAACGGCCGTTCCGCCGTCGCTTCGCGACCGACGAGAACATAGTCATGCCCCACCGTTCCTAAAAGAGGCAGCACGGCGCGCGCCGCCTCGCGCAAGCGCCGCTTCACGCGGTTTCGAACCACGGCGGAGCCCAATTTCTTCGTGGCCGTGAAGCCGACGCGCAACGCGTCCACGGGTTCGGGCGTCGGTGCCATCTGCAGCATGAGTCCAGGGGCTGCCCAGCGGCGGCCGCGGGACAGGCGCAGGAAATCGGCGCGTTTGAGGAGACGCGACACTTTGACCTTAGGATTTGGCGTGCCGGGCGCGGACACGCGTCGCGCGGAGCTTAAGCCGACAGGCGCTTGCGGCCGTGGGCGCGGCGGCGGGCCAGCACCTTCTTGCCGTTCAGGGTGGCTGCGCGCGAACGGAAACCGTGGCGGCGCTTGCGGACGATCTTGGAAGGCTGATAGGTGCGCTTGCTCACGGCACGGAATCCTCAGAATACGGCTGTTTGTCGAGGCGCGCGTATAAGGAATTCGCGCATCCAAGTCAAATCTTGAAGAGTTACCAAGGGCTTGGGGGCGTTCACGGCGCGCCTACGAAGCTGTTATGTCGCGGTGTGCGTGTTCGGGTGGCATAAGCGCCAGGTTTTGCTTTGGACCAGCGGAGGATTTGCGATGATCCAAGTGCGCGCATTTGCAGCCGGCATGTTCGTATTGCTGCTTTTCCTGACATCCGCGAAGGCCGATGAACTCGACCGGTATTTCTCAACGAACAATCCGAGCGCCACGATGACCGTCGATCACGGCGCTTGGGAGCGCATTCTCTCCACGTACATCGTGGCCTCGCCGGACCGCATCAATCGCTTCGCCTATGGGCGCGTGAGTGCGGCCGACAAAAAGGCGTTGAAGGCGTATCTCACCGCGCTGCAAGGCGTGAAGGTGACGGCGCTGAAAGCAGACGAGCAGCGGGCGTTTTGGATCAACCTCTACAATGCGCTGACAATCGATGTCGTGCTGGACCATTATCCGGTCAAGACGATCAAAGACATTTCGCTGGGCGGCGGGTTCTTTGCCGTCGGCCCGTGGAAGAAGGCGCTGGTGAAAGTCGATGGCAAAGCGCTGTCGCTCGACAACATCGAGCACGATATCTTGCGCAAGGTTTGGCGGGATCCGCGCGTGCACTATGCGGTCAACTGCGCGTCGATGAGTTGCCCCAATTTGATGGCCAGGGCATTCACAGCGCCCAACCTCGAACAGCTGCTGAACCAAGGTGCGCGCGACTACATCAATCACCCGCGTGGGGTGAGGGTGGAGAGGGGAAAGGTTTATCTCTCGCAGATTTTCGAATGGTACGGGAAGGACTTCGGCGCGAGCGAAGCGGATGTAATCAACCATGTTGCGGGCTATGCTGGGCCCCAGTTGAAGGCGCAATTGCAAGGCGTTACGCGTGTCGCCGACTACACCTACGACTGGTCGCTGAACGAGGTTAAGTGAGGACGCATGGGAACGACGGACATCAAGAAACCCGGGTTCAGCTTGGTGCGGCTCTTTCCGCTGTTGCTGCTTGCGGCGGTGTTGGTTGCGTTCTTCGCGTTGGGTCTCAACAAGTACTTGACGCTGGATCTGCTCAAAGAAAATCGCGAAGCCTTGAAGACTTTCGTGCACGATCATGAAATCCAAGCGGCGCTTGCCTTCATCGGTGCGTATATTTTGGTTGCCGCGTTTTCGCTCCCGCTCGGCGCGGTGCTTAGCGTCGCCGGAGGGTATTTGTTCGGGAGCGTGTTCGGCACCGCCTGGATCGTGATCGGCGCTACGATCGGATCGACCATTCTGTTTCTCATCGCAAAGACGGCGCTTGGCGATCCGTTGCGTGCACGGTTCGCGGCGCAAATGAAGCCTATGGAAGATGGGTTCAAACGGAATGCCTTCAGCTATTTGATGCTGCTTCGGCTCGTGCCGTTGTTTCCGTTCTGGCTCGTGAACTTGGCGCCCGCCTTCTTTGGCGTCTCATTGGTGACATTCGTCGTCACCACCTTCATCGGCATTATTCCAGGCGCGTTTGTGTTTGCGAGCATCGGCAACGCGGCGAATGTAGCGTTCGAAGCCGGCGACGAGTTGGACCTCAGCCTCGCAACGTTGCTGTCGCGGCCGGACTTTTATATCCCGATTGTCGGGCTGGTTGTGCTGTCGCTTATTCCCATTGTCTATCGCGCGTTTGCGGCGAAGAAGCAGGTTTGACCCCCATGGCGCAGATCAAAGCCGATCTTTGCATTATCGGCGCGGGGTCTGGCGGTCTATCGCTCGCGGCCGGCGCGGCACAACTCGGACGCAAGGTCGTGCTGATCGAACGCCACAAGATGGGCGGCGATTGCCTGAACTATGGCTGCGTGCCGTCGAAGTCGATGATCGCAGCGGCTAGTCACGCCCACGCGATCCGGCGCGCGCCTGTGTTCGGCGTCGATGCGGGCGACGTGAAGGTCGACTATGCGCGCGTGATGAAACACGTGCACAGCGTGATCGCCGCGATCGAGCCGAACGATTCCGTCGAGCGGTTCGAAAAACTCGGCGTCAAGGTGATCAAGGCTGCGGCGAAGTTCGTTTCTGCCGGCGAGGTGGAGGCCGGCGAACATCGCGTCACGGCGAAGCACTTCGTGATCGCGACAGGGTCGTCGCCCGCGAAGCCGCCGATCCCAGGGCTCGAGCAAACGCCGCACTTCACGAACGAGACCGTGTTCGACAATACGGTGCTGCCGGAGCATTTGATTATCATCGGCGGCGGCGCGATCGGGCTTGAGCTCGCGCAGGCGCACCGCCGCCTCGGCTCGCGTGTCACCGTGCTTGAGGCGTTCCGGATTATGCCGAAGGACGATCCGGAGGCGGTTGCGATTGTGCGCAAGGCGGTTGAGGACGAGGGCGTCGTCATTCGTGAGGGAGCCGCCGTCACCGCGGTGTCGAAGACGGACGGCGGGGTTGCCGTCACGATTTCGCGCAACGGTCAAAACGAGGCGATTGCGGGCTCGCATCTGCTGTCGGCTGCGGGGCGTTCGCCCAATGTCGACGGGCTCGATCTCGAAGCGGCAGGCATCAAGTATTCGCGCAAAGGTATTGAGGTCGACAGCGCGTTGCGAACGTCGAACGCGCGCGTCTCGGCGATCGGCGATGTTGCGGGTGGGCTGCAGTTCACGCATGTCGCCGGGTATCACGCAGGGCTGATCATCCGGCGAGTGCTGTTTAAGGTGCCGGTCAAGACCGACACCTCGGCAATCCCTTGGTGCACGTACACCGACCCCGAGCTTGCGCATGTCGGGATGACCGAAGCGCAGGCGAAGGAGAAGGGAATCGCGCACAGCGTCGCGCGGTGGCCGCTGCACGAGAACGACCGCGCCCAAGCGGAACTTGAGGTGCATGGTCTTGCGAAGATCGTGATCTCGCGCGGGCGCTGCATTGGGGCCACGATCGTGGCGCCGCATGCGGGGGATCTGATCCTGCCGTGGGTCATGGCGATTGGGCAGAAGACGAAGATCTCCGCGATGGCGGGGATGGTGGCAGCCTATCCGACGTTCAGCGAGATTTCGAAGCGGGCGGCGAGTTCCCATTTCACGCCGGCGCTGTTCTCGGCGCGCACCAAGGCGGTGGTTAAAGTCTTGTCATGGCTACCTTAGGAAGGCGCGGCGCGGTTAACCGCTGAAGTTCCGCCTTTTGTGCCGCGCGGTCACTTGCTATCCCTCATCGCGGCGATGGTCGACACTTTCAAGCGCGTTCGTGTTTTTTTGCACCGGCACCTGGTGGCGAGCCTGTCGGGGCGTTTGCTGTTTTTCACGACGCTTTTTGTGATGCTGGCCGAGGTGTTCATCTACTTTCCGTCGGCGGCGCGGTACTACCACGATATTTTGGCGGGACGGTTGGCGTCGGCGCAAGTCGCCGTGCTCGCGCTCGACGAGGTGCAGGACAGCGAATTGTCGCCGGAACTGCGGCGCGAGATTCTGGCGAATGCGGGCGTGCGGCTCGTCGGCCTGAAGCGCAATAACACGCGGCGGCTTTATCTCGCCGAGGCGATGCCGCCCGCGAAGGACGTCGAAGTGGATTTGCGAACCGCGGGTATGGTGGAGCTGATTTGGTCGAGCCTCGACTGTATGATTTCCGGCGGTCCCCGCGTGCTCCGGATTGTCAGCGTGCCGCGGCTCGGTGCCGGCGATTTGATCGAGGCTTTGGTCGACGAGGCACCGATACGGACCGACATGCTGGCGTTTTCGGCGCGCGTGTTGGGGTTGTCGCTGCTGATCGCGGCGGTGACGTCGGGGTTGGTATTCACTGCGCTCTATTTCTTGTTCGTGCGACCGATGCAGCGTCTGACGCAGTCGATGGTACGCTTCCAGGAGCGGCCGGACGATGCGCAGCGCATCATTGTACCGACGCTTCGTGAGGACGAGATCGGCCAGTCGGAGCGGGTGCTGGCCGCGATGCAGACTGAGTTGCGCCAGGCGCTCCAGCAGCGCGAGCACTTGGCGGCCCTTGGGACAGCGGTTGCGAAGATTCAGCACGACCTTCGGAATATCTTGGCGAGCGCTCAGCTTGCGTCCGATCGTTTGGCGATGAGCAAAGATCCGACCGTGCAGGCCTTGGCGCCGCGGTTGGTGTCGTCGATCGACCGGGCGATTGCGCTGGCGACGAATACATTGAAATACGGACGCGCGGAAGAGGCGCCACCGCGGCGGCGGCGTCAGCCGCTGCTCGCGATTGCGGATGAGGCGGTGCATGCGGCGCTTGCTGCCGGCGACGGGCGGACCGGTTGGAACAATGTCTTCGATCCGCAGCTCGAAATCGATGCGGACAACGAGCAGTTGTTGCGCATCTTGATCAATGTCGGACGTAATGCGGCGCAGGCGTTGGAAGGCCGCGAGGGAGCAGCGATCACGCTCTCGGCGCAGCGGCAGAACAATGTGGTCACAATCGATCTTGCCGACAACGGCGCCGGTGTTCCGGAGGAGGCGCGGAAGCGCCTGTTCGAACCGTTTGCGGGTAAGGGCCGTGTCGGGGGTACGGGCCTTGGCCTTGCAATTGCGCGCGAGCTTGCACGCGGGCATGGCGGTGAGGTGGCACTGCTCAGTTCGGGGCCGACGGGCACCACGTTTCGCATTACGATTCCCGATGTGGCCGCTCTCGGGGATGGACCGCCATGAACGGCGATTTCTTGCTCGCCGACATCGGCGGTACGAACGTGCGCTTTGCGGTGCTGCGTAGCGACGGTCGGATCGAAGCACATGAGGCTTGGCTGACCGCGCTTTATCCGGATTTCGGAGCTGCGGTGAAAGCGTATGCGGATGTTGCGGGTTTGCGCCTTCCGTTGGGCGGAGCTGCGGTGTGCGCGGCTGGGCCGCTGGTGGGTGAGGCGATCGCGCTCACGAATTGTGCGTGGCGGATTTCACGTGCGGAGATCGCGGCCGCGACCGGCGGCGTCGCCTACCTGGTCAACGATTTTGCGGCGGTGGCGCACGCGTTGCCGGTGCTAGCGGCGAACGACGTTGTGCAGATCGGTGGCGGCGCGCCGGTTGCGGGTGCGCCGAAGGTGGCACTCGGGCCAGGCACGGGACTTGGCGTCGCGAGCGCGGTGTTCGACGGCGCGCGCTGGGTCGCGGTGCCGGGTGAGGGCGGGCATGTGGACCTTGCACCGGCGAACGATCGCGAGCTGGCCGTCGTGTTTCAGTTGATGCGCGAACGCGGGCACGTGGCGGCCGAGGATGCGGTGTCGGGGCCGGGGTTGGAGGCGCTCTATCTGGCGATCGCTGCGCTCGACGGCGTGAAGTTGAACGCAAAGCCAATGGCCGCTGACATCGCGAAGGCCGCGCGCGCGAAGTCCGACCCGGTCGCGGTCGAGGCTGTGGCGTTGTTCACGGGCTGGCTCGGCAGCGTTGCGGGCGATCTCGCGCTGACGTTGGGCGCGCAAGGCGGCGTCTATATCGCGGGCGGCATCGTTGCGCAGTGGGGTGAGTTGTTCGACGCAAAATTGTTCCGCCGCCGGTTCGAGGCGAAAGGGCGGATCAAATATTTTCTGGAACCGATCCCGTGTTACCTCGTGACGGCGAAGGACCTCGCGTTCCGCGGGCTCGCGGCGATGGTTCGTTAGGGTGCCCAAAGCCAGTTGGCGACGTCAGGCACTAGCGTTCGAAGATACACGACCTCGCCGATCAAGAGCGCGAGGACAAGCCAGGCGAGTGCTCTGCTGCGCTCATAGATGACCGGTAGACCACAGGCGACAAAGACACCGAGGATAAGCGAGCGCACCGTGATGCTACCAATGTCCCAGGCGTCAGTTTCGTAGCTGGAGGTCACTACGAGAAGCGCACGGACGGCGCCATTCAATAGCTCCACCGGCATTGACACGGCATACATCCAGAATTGCTGTTGGACCGGGTCGTTGCAGTCGGTATCAATCGAATAGAAAATTGCCGTTGGCCAGCAGATTGCTCGGTCTTGATGCACAGCAAGAATGCTGCCCACAACGCTGCCCGCAACGATGTACAACAAGAAGGCCGCGAAGAAGACGTCTAGCGGATACGTTGAGCTTGTCGCTCGCTTTGAATGTTCACCGGTCATAGTAGCGTGCTGCAATGTGGGCTGGCAGTTCGAAAACGTTACTCCAGTCTTCAGTCGCCGCCAACAGTGCCTTCGCGTCTGGGGTCGGCAGCGGCGTCGAAGCCGTCTTTCGTGACGCGGATGCTGTTTAACCCTGAAACGCTGATGCCGTAGTCGGTGAGTTTGACGTCGTGGCCGAGAGTACGGAGCGCTTCGACGACGGTGTCGGGGGTTCGGCTTTGTTCGAGTTCGGTGGCGGGACCGCGGCCGGTCGCGTTTGGCAGCGCCACGGCGTCCGACATCGACATGTTCCAATCGATCAGGCCCATCACGGCTTTTGTCACGTAGGGAATGATGCGCGCGCCGCCGGGGGAGCCTACGACGGCAAACAGGCGGCCCTTGCTGTCGAAGACGATTGTGGGGGTCATCGATGACATCGGTCGCTTGCCGGCTTGGGACGCGTTGGCGGTTCGGCGGCCGTCGGTCACCGGTTCGAATGTGAAGTCGGTGAGCTGGTTGTTCAGGATAAAGCCCGCGGCCATCAAGTGACTGCCGAACGGGCCCTCGACCGTTGTCGTCATTGCAAGCGCATTGCCGCGGTTGTCGACGATGCTGACATGCGCGGTACCCGGGCGGCCGCGGTCGGGGTTGCTCAGTTGGCGTAAGATGATGTTCGCGCCGGCAGGGCGGCCTGGCGCGATGCTCGCGCGGTCGACAATCTTCTCAAGCGAGAGTGCACGCGACCGGCTTGCGAGGTAGCGCGGACCGAGCAATCCTTGCGCCGGCACTGCGACGAAATCGGGATCGGCGATGTAGGCCCCGCGGTCGGCGAAGGCGAGGCGTAGGGCTTCCGTCATCAGGTGGATCGACGGCGCAGCGGCGGGTTCGAGTTTCGCAACGTTGAAACGTTCCATCATCTTCAGCGTTTGCAGCATCGCGATGCCGCCGGAACTGGGTGGTCCCATGGTGCAGAGTTTGTAGGCACGATACGTGCCGCAAACGGGTGGCCGCTTCTTGGGTTTGTAGCTAGCCAGATCTTCGCGTGTGAACTTCACGGCGCTTTGCGGCGCGGTCGTCACGGCCTTCACGATCGCGTCGGCGATGCGGCCGCGATAGAATGCGTCGGGGCCAATGGCTGCGATTTCGCGCAGGCTTGCGGCGTAGTCGGGGTTCTTCAAAATGTCGCCAACTTGAGGCGCCTTGCCGTTTGGGCGGAAGTAGGCTGCAGATGCTGGGACGAGGGGTAGGCCCGGGTCGCGGTCAATTGCGGCGGCGAGGCGCGGGCCGACGGGAAAGCCGTTCTCGGCGAGCGCGATTGCCGGATCGAACAGTTTCGCCCATGGCAGGCGGCCGTGTTCTTTGTGCGCGAGCGCGAGGACCGCGATCGTGCCGGGCACGCCGACGGAGCGGCCGCCGAACACCGCCTCGACGTAGCCCATCGGCTTGCCGTCTTTCATGAACATGTCCGGCGTTGCCGAGGCCGGTGCGGTCTCGCGGCCGTCGTAGGTTTCGACGCGCCTCTTCTTTGCGTTCCAGAGGACGAGGAACGTGCCGCCGCCGATGCCGGAGGATTGGGGCTCCACCAAACTCATGACCGCTTGGGCGGCGACCGCTGCGTCTACGGCGCTCCCGCCTTTGTGCAACATTTCGAGACCGGCGTCGGTTGCGAGCTTGTGCGAGGCGACGATGACGTGACGGCGCGGCAACGCGTCGGCAGTTGCCGTTGCGGCGAGCGCCATGGCGAGCGCGAACAGCGAATTGCGCAGAGCGCGGGCGAAGGCTAGCGTCGGCATCATGGTTCGTCCTGGTTCGCGCAATCTCATCACCGACGTCCGCGGCATCGCGGTCGGCAACGCCGAAGATGCAACGGCCATGAGCGGCTTAACAGTGGTATTTGCGGAAGGCCGCGCTGTCGGCGCGGTGGATGTGCGCGGCGGCGCGCCGGGAACGCGGGAAACCGAATCGCTGATGCCCGAAGGGTTGAATGTCGGGGTGGATGCGATCGTGCTGTCGGGCGGGTCGGTTTACGGGCTTGACGCGGCGGGCGCGGTGACGAATTGGGTGGCGCAGGCGGGACGCGGATACAAGCTTGTCGGCGCGCCGATGGTGGCGCCGATTGTGCCGGCCGCCATTCTGTTCGATCTCACGAATGGCGGGAATAAGAACTGGGGCGCCGAACCTCCCTACCGCAAGCTCGCTTTGAAGGCCTGCGAGACGCAG
>JANNEL010000495.1:0-7100 GCA_031378595.1 Alphaproteobacteria bacterium | reverse complement strand
GAGGTCTACGCCCGCGCGCTCGAATTGAAGAAACAGGACGCGTGAGCGTCGAGCGCCAAAAGGCCCGCGCGCGTGGGCTCGCCGGCGAGTGGATCGCCACAGCCTACCTCGCCGCCAAAGGTTACAGAATTTTGAGCCGCCAATTCCTCGCCAAAGGCGGCGAGCTCGACATCGTGGCGCTCACCCCTTTCTGGACGCAGCGTACGCTCGTCTTCATCGAAGTCCGCGCTCGCGGCACGGTTGAGGCCGCAGCCGAGTCCGTCGGCGCAACTAAACGCCAGCGGGTCGAAGCCGCCGCCGCTCAATTTCGCGCTCGAAAGCCAAAATTAAACAAACTACCGCATCGATTCGACCTGGTGTTGCTGGCGCCAGGCCGCTGGCCGCACCACATCGTCGACGCCTGGCGCGTTTGAAGTTTGTGAGGTGCAATAATGAATATGACTCGGATTCTCATTGCGGCCGCCTTGAGCGCGAGCCTGACCGGCTGCGTTGGCGTATCGCTGACGACGGAGGAACGCTCGTTCTCGAACGCGGTCGGCGACTTCAACGCGCGAACGGATCTGAACGCGCGCCTTCTGGCCCAAGGTCCCGAACTGTTCACCAGCGTCGCAACCTCCGTCATCGAAGGCCGCGTGCATCTTTCGGGCACGGTGCCCACGAACGAAGATCGCCTGACCGCAACGCGCCTTGCATGGGGAACGCCAAACATCAAAGAAGTCGTAAACGACATCGAGGTGACGAATGAAGGCGACTTGCTCGACACCGTCCGCGACCGTTGGATCAACACCCAAGTTCGCGCCCGGATTTTGAGCGACGCCGCGATCAAGGACATCAACTACACGATCAACACGCAGAACCGCACCATCTACATCCTGGGGATCGCGCAGGATCAGGCCGAACTCGACCGCGTTCTGGCGCACGCGCGCTCTGTTCCCGAGGCGCGCCGTGTGGTGAACTACGCGCTTCTGAAAGACGATCCACGCCGCTTCGCGTGGCCCGGCGGCAACGCCGAGGTCGCCGCAGTGTCGCCGGGACCGCAACCGGGCGAATAGGAATGGCCGACGAGAGGACGCAGCAAGTCTTGCGCGAACTCCACGACGTGGGGCAGCGCGAAGATGCTGAGATTCCTCTCGCCGAAACCGCGCTCAGTCTGGCGGCGCTCGATCATCTGGGCCTCGATCTCAAACCCTACCGCGATCACCTGCGCCAATTGGCGGACGACGCGCGCGAGAGTTACGCCGCCGTGCGCCGTGGCATGGCTGAGGTCCCGGCTGCCGCTCGCGCGCTGGCCGAGACGATCGGCGTGCGCCATGCCTATCAAGGCGACAACGCCACGTTCGACGATCCGCAGAACGCAGACTTGGTTCGCGTAATCGACCGCAGGCGCGGTCTGCCCGTCTCGCTTGGCATCCTCTACATCGACCTGGCGCACCGTCTGGAAATTTCCGCGCATGGATTGAATACGCCCGGTCACTTCCTGATGACGATCGGCGACGGCGAGCACGCACGCGTGATCGATCCGTTCAATGGCGGCGTGGTTTTGGACGTGGAAGAACTACGCCCCTGGCCGCAGCTTCCCGAGGACGATCCCGGAAAGTACGGCCCGGTGGGTCGCAGGGACGTGTTGCTTCGCCTGCTGAACAACATCCACTCCCGCGCGCTCGCCGGGAAAGACTCGGTACGCGCCCTCACGATCGCCGAACGCATGGTCCTGATCGCACCGCGCCGCGCCGACCTCTGGCTCGAACTTTCAAAGGCCAGCGAGTCGATCGGCAAAATGAACGCGGCAATCCGTGCTGCGCAAAACTGCCTGAACCTCGCAGGCACCGAAGCCCCGCTGGGCCGCCAAGCCGCGTTCGCGCTACAAGCGCTGAAGCTGCGCGTGAACTGACGGTGTTGGCTACCTGGGCGCCAGTCCGCCGCGTTCGCACGGCGTCGATCCTTCGGACGACAGCAATGCGGCGTTGCGTTCTTCAGGCGACAACGCCGCGCGCCGGCCGTCGATAAACGGCACGCTGTCGCATCCCGCCTGGATCAGGTCGGGTACCGATCGCACCCATGAAATATTCCAAAGCCTGGCCGTGCCGCTCGTCCCGGCGGTGACGATGCCGTTTGTGTCGGAGCTGAAGCGGGCGGAGCGGACGACGCCATCGCTCTTGAGTTCGACCAGCCTCTGACCGCTCGCCGTGTCCCAGACAAACACCGTTCTTTCGAGCGGCGCCAGCGCCAATACAAGCTTCCCGTCGGCGCTGAACTCGGCGAAGTCCATGTTTTCCGCGCGCACGGACAGTTCGTGCAGGAGCCTCCCGCTGTTGGGGTTCCACAGGCGCAACGTGCGGCCGCCGGCCGCCGCCAGCATCGTCCCGTCGGCATTGAATGCGACGCTGCCGATGATGTCCGGCGCGCGCGCCAGCACCTTCGCTTCGTGACCGCTTTCAGCATCAAGCAAGCGCACGCTGCCGTCCGACAACCCTGCCGCGATCGACGTACCATGCGGATGAAAGGCGCTTGCCGTCACGGTGCATGGCATCCTTGGCGGCAAGTTGCGGCAGGTCGGTGGGGTGAAAACGAGCCTAGGCGTAGTGTGAGGAACGTCCCAAAGCTGCAACGCGTCTCGCCCGGCCAGCGTCAGCAGAAGCTTTCCCGTGGAATCGAACGTCGCGCCTCGGATGGCGCCGCGAGAGTCGGTAAGCGTGGCGGCCAATCTTCCGCTTGGCATCTGCCAGATATTGGCTTTCCCGTTCATTGACAGGGTTGCCGCGTACGTGCCCCGAGCGTCATAGGCAGGGACATAGTTCGACATTTGTCCCCCGCCGTCAGAGCCGGGAAGCGTGATGCTAGTGCCGGTCAGCGTGTCCCACAAATACGCATGCGGAAATGAAGACACGAGGACATACCGCGCGTCGGGCGAGAACGCGACACCGTAAGCCGTCCCCGCAATGCGCCGCGCCGCGAGAGACTCGCCGGTCGCCGCGTTCCAAAGGACGACCTCACCGTCATCGGCGGCCGTCGCCACGCGCTGGCTGTTGGGGCTGAATACGGCATGCCAAAGCTCGCCGTTGCGCTTCGGCAAATCCACACTGCCCCCGACGCGCCGCCACGTCGCTGCGGTGTTGTCAGCATAGGACGTTGCGATCGTTTTCCCGTCGGCGCTGATCGTCGCGGACTTGATCGGGCAAGATATCAGCGGACTAGGCAGCGGGTTGCAAACATACCCCCTGTAAGCGGCCGTGGCCGCGTGCGTCTTGACACGCCACAGTTTGGCCGTCCCATCGTCGGACGCTGTAAGAACGTGTCCCCCGCCCGGCGTGAACACGACCGAATTCACCTGCGCCTCGTGCCGCATCGCCGGGCCCGCGGGCGCGCCGGACCGGACGTCCCACAGGCGCACGCCGCCGTCTTCGGCCGCTGTCGCCACCAATTCGCCCGAAGGATTGAACGCAGCGTCGGTGACGGGCTTATCGTGCTGCAACTTTACAAGCGCATTGACGGCCCCAAGCGACCATAGATTGACGGCATTTGCATCGCTTGCCTGCGCGATGAGGTGCTCGCCGCCCCCGGAAAATACGAGCGCGAACAGCTTCGCGCGAATGAGAGGCGGCGAGCCGCCTTTCGACGGCGTGCCGGACGCTTCGCGTAGCGTCATGAGCAAGGCCAGCGAGCGCGCGTCCCACACCCGAACGCTGCCGTCCATAGCTAGCGTCGCAATACGATCACCCGCGCGATCGAATGCGACGCTCAACACCGGCCAAGAGTGCCCTTTCAGCGCTCCGAGCGATGCGCCGGTATCCGGATTCCAAATGTGCACCTCATCGTCGAGCGATGCGACGGCCAAACGCTTGCCGTCCGGACTGAACGCCACCTCAAAGGCCGAGCACTTGCCGCCCATGAGCTGGCGGCTCTTGCATTCGGCCGCAGGCAGACGGCGGCGCGCGGCACCGCTCTGAGAATCCCACAGCCGCACGGCACCGTCGTGCGCCGTCGTCGCAAAGGAAGTACCGTCCGGACTGAAGACCGCGCTCGAAACGTCGTTGTCGTCTTGCCCGGGGATCGCGGCGAGTTCCTTCCCGGTCCGTGCGTTCCACAGAACGGCGCTTCGCGATCCGAGCACGGTGACGGCGCGTGTCCCCGTTCCATCCAATACCGTCTTGGCGGCATGATATGTGACGAGACTGTAAAGAGTTAGGTTCTCGGAAAAAGCGGCGGTCGAAAAGCCGGACATCTGATCCCGTGGCGGAAGGATCGCAAGTGGAGCGCCGCGATCGACGGCGTCATAGAGCGCGGTCAGGGCTTCCGCGGTAACCGGTCGCGGTAAGATCGCAGATCGTCCCGACGGCAGTGCCTCTAAAGCCAACAACAAGGCGCGCTTGCCGTCGCCGCTGTTGCGCGCCTCATCGGATTTTTCGCTCAAGAATCGCGATTGCGAAGCCAGCGCCTCCTGCCGCTGAGCGAGCGCGACGAATGCTGTCGCCGCCGCGGCGAGCGCCAATGCCACCATCGCAGCCGCGATACCTTGCGCCACGCGCCGGCGGGTCCTTTCCGCTTCCTGGTCGCGCCGGATGAGGTCGTCCAGAGAACTCAGATTCAAAAGAGCGCCAACCAAGCGCAAGAAATTGAGTCGATCGTTTCGCGCATGTCCGCGCCAGTCGATCCATAGCGGTTCGGCAGGCTCGTCCGTGACCACGCCGTCCCGCACCACGCGGCGCAACGGCAGCGGTAGCGCCTCGTCCATCGGATCGAGGCCGGCCGCTTCGGCATTCGGTTCGCCTGCAACGATGATGGCCAGAATGTTTTTTTCCCGGCCCAGCGCCGTGAAATCGACGATCTCTTTGCTGACCCATTTGCTCTGTGTGGCCGCCGGGCTGCAAAGAGCGATGAGAAACTCCGAGCCCTTGAGCCCCTCGCCGATGCGCGCCGGAAGGTCGCCGCCCGGCAAAAGCTCGTCTTCGTCTCGAAACACCGGCGAGAACGGTTTGCGGCCTTGCGGTCGCCCCGGCGCCGTCAATTGTAAGGCTTTGGGCAGGACGAAAGATTCAAGGGCTCGCTGCAATCGCACGGCAGCATCACGGTCTTCACGCGCGTACGAAATGAATGCTTGATACCGGAACGCCGGTCCCGGCGCAGCGATGGGATCGGTGGTCGCCGGGTCTACGGTCATTGCGACGAACTCCGTCGGGGAGGCGGGCATCCTTGCTGCACGCTCCCGACCGCCAATGCAATCTGCTATGCAAGGCTATGCCCACCCGCCTCTTCGAAAACCCCGGCATCGCCGTCGAAGCGCTTGTCGATGGTCAAGGGCCGCTCGTGGTGATGATCCCCTCGCTTGGCCGCCCGGCGGAAGACTTCGACGATCTGGCCCACCGCGCCGCCGCCGCAGGCTTCACGGCGGCCCGTGTGCAGCCCCGCGGCATCGGACGAAGTGCTGGGCCTATGCAGGACCAAACGCTGTTCGACCTCGCCGCCGACGTGGCGCTCGTGATCGAAACTCTGGGCGCACCCGCCATCGCGATCGGCCACGCGTTCGGCCAGCGCGAAGCCCGCGCGCTTGCGGCATCGCGGCCGAGCCTCGTGCGCGCCGTCGTCCTGCTCGCTGCCGGCGGCAAAGTGCCGATCCCGGAGAAGGCGCGCCAAGCGCTGCTCGGCTGCTTCGACACCACACTGACACCCGCGCAGCATCTGGAGCACGTGTGCACCGCCTTCTTCGCACCGGGCAACGACGCGACGGCGTGGCAAGACGGCTGGCACGGCGAAACCGCCCGCCTGCAAAGCACCGCAACGCAAGCAACGCCGCTGAAGGAGTGGTGGCACGCAGGCACCGCCCCGCTGCTCGTCGTCCAAGCGCTACAAGACGCCGTCGCACTCCCCGAAAACGGCCGCGCCCTCAAAACCGAATTCGGCAACCGTGTGACGCTTGTCGAAATCGAAAACGCCGGCCACGCCATGCTCCCCGAACAACCGGAGGAGATCGCGCAGGCGGTGCTCCCGTTCCTGCACCAGCACAGCACACGAGATTGACCGCCGCCCCAAGAGACGGCGAAGCCCAGCCCGGGACCGCGGGCGTCCTCGCCCGCCCTTATCTGAGTCCAAACGAGCTCTAGCTAGAAACCTCTGGAACGGCGCGCTGAGTGCGAGCTCTTTGGCGCGGTGGAGCGGCCTCGCCACTCCAAGAAAGGGTAAATTCATCTTGTTTTCTCATATTTCCGGTGATATAACCGGAACATCCAGGGGTCACCGCCTCATGTCCACCGCCTCGCAAAAGAAAGCCTCCGCCACGCACCGCCGCCGGACGCGCGCGCGCGGGCTCGTGCGTATCGAGGTTCAAGCGGCGAAGGACGACACCGGGCTGATCCGCGCGCTGGCCAAGACTCTGCGCGGCGATCAGAAGCGAGCGAAGGCCGTGCGCTCCACACTGGAGCGCGCGCTGATCGGCCGCGACGTCAAGACAGCGTTCGACGTGTTCGGCTCCGATATGTGCGACGAAGCGTTCGCCGGTATCTTCGATCAACCGCGTCAAAAGGCGTGGCGCAAGGTCGATCTGTGAAGTTTCTGCTCGATACGAATGTCATTTCCGAAATCCGCAAGCGCGAGCGCGCGCATCCGAACGTCGCGAAATGGGTTGAGCAAACGCCGGTGGGCGAAATCGGCACCAGCGTCCTCGTGCTCGCCGAAATCCGCCGCGGCATCGAATTGAAGCGCCGCCACGATCCGGAACAAGCGCAAGCGCTCGAACGTTGGTTCACGCAAATGCGCGCCCGGTTGGCCAGCCGCGTGCTGCCGGTCGACGAACCCATTGCCGACACATGGGCCCGCCTCAGCGTCCCCGACCCATTGCCGTTCGTTGACGGCCTGCTCGCCGCCACCGCCAAGGTGCACGGCCTCACCCTCGTCACCCGTAACACCGCCGATATCGCCAGAACGGGCGTCAGTCTTCTCGATCCATTTGCGAAGTGACCGTTGCTGTGGGCTCACAATCGTTCCCATTTTGTTCTTGACAAACGCGCCGTTTTCTGCCATTATCCTACCCACGATGGCCCCTCGTCGCAAACACACATCGCAAGCCGATGCGCGCTTCTTTCGCGTGCTGGAAACCGGCCGCCCGG
>JANNEL010000382.1:0-4489 GCA_031378595.1 Alphaproteobacteria bacterium | reverse complement strand
GCAAGGAATCGAACTACCGCCTCGGCGCGCTCGAAGGCGGCGCGCCCGCAAGCGCCATCACGGCCCCGGGCGCAAGCGCAGCACTTCCTGCAGCGAAGGCCGCACCGCCCGTCGCTCTTACGCGCGGCGGCAGCAACCAAGTCGGCAAGCCAGCGGGCACGCTGGGCTCGGTCCCGGCTGACGCGGTAGCCGCCGACACGGCGGCTGGCCCATCGTCGCAACAGCAATACGACGACGCGATGGATCTCTTGAGCCGCGCGCAATACACGGCAGCGCAAGGCGCATTCCGCAGGTTCGTCGCCGCAAACCCAGCCGATCAACTGGCGGGCCCCGCGCAGTTTTGGGTCGGCGACATAGCCTTCACGCAGAAGGACTACCAAGGCTCGGCCAAGTCGTTCGCGGATGTGCTGAAGCGCTATTCCAAGACGGCCAAAGCGCCTGAGGCTATGTTGAAGCTTGGCCTTTCGTTGCTCGAACTCGGCCAAAAGAAAGAAGGCTGCACCACGCTTGGCGCGCTCAAAGTCAAATACCCGACGGCCGCAAAGCCGCTCGTCGACCGCGCCGCCAAACGCTCGGCCGAAGCCGCTTGCGGCAAGTAAGCCGGTAGCAAGCGCCGAGTTCGAAACAGCGCTAGCAAGCCTCGGGCTCGCGCCGCCGTTTGCGATCGCCGTCTCCGGCGGCGCCGACTCGATGGCGCTGCTCGTCCTCACGGCGGCTTGGTGCAAGAAGCACAAAGCGCCGCCACCACTCGCGCTCACCGTCGATCACGCCTTGCGTCCCGAGTCGGCAGGCGAAGCCGCCCGCGTCGCCGCCTGGGCACGCGCACGTGGTGTCCCACACGAGACGCTGCTCTGGGCGGGCCGCAAGCCTGCGCAAAACATCCAAGCTCACGCGCGCGACGCCCGCTACCGCCTGATCGGCGAACGCATGCGCGAGGCCGGCATCAGCGTTCTGCTGACCGGTCACACACTCGACGACCAAGCCGAGACGTTTCTACTCCGCCTTGCACGGGGCAGCGGCCTCGACGGTTTGAGCGGCATGGCAAGCGCCGCGCCATTTCCAATCGCGGGCTTCAGGGACCTCACGATTGCGCGTCCGTTGCTGAACGTCTCGCACGCACGTCTGACAGCGACGCTCACGCATCTCGGCCAAGAATGGCTCTCCGACCCCAGCAACGCGAACGACCGCTTCGCCCGCGTGAAAATCCGTGGCGCCGCCGAAGCGCTTCACGACGCGGGCCTGACAAGCGAACGCATCGCCTCCGCCACCGCACATCTCGCCCGCGCACGCGAAGCGATCGAAGCAGCCGTTGCCGCGCTCCTCGCAGGCGCCGTCGACGCGACGCCCTGGGGCTACGCGCTCATCGATGCACAACGCTTCGCCAGCGCCCCGCGCGAAGTCGCACTACGTGCCCTCGCGCGCCTCATCGAAGTCGTTGGCGGCGGCACGTATCCGCCCCGCTTCGAGCAAACCGAAGCGGCCCTCGATTGGCTCAGCGCGTCGAAACCCTCAGGCCGAACACTGGGCGGCTGCCGCCTGGCAAGGCGCGACGCGAAAACGCTTCTCGCCACCCGCGAAGAAGCAGCCCTCGCAAAAGAAGCCCCCGATCTCGCGATCGAACCGGGCGCGACCGGACTATGGGATCGCCGCTTCGTCATCTCGGTTCCCAAATCCGCGAAGGGCAGGGTGGATGTGCGCTGCCTTGGGCTCGTGGGTCTCAAAGCAGCAGGCAAGGCCGCGAAGCTGCCGCCTGTCGAACCGCGCAGGATCGGCGCCGGTCTGCCCGCACTGTGGCGCCAGGACCGCTTGGTCGCCGCACCACTCATTGCTTTCGCCGGTGACGAACCCGCAATTTCCGCCCGTTTCGTAGGGTTTGCAGGAACTTAAGGAGTCTGCTCCACAAAAGGTTGCTATGATTTGCGCTGGCGAAAGCCCCGCACCGCACCTATCTGAACTCTTCGGCTTGGGCGCTTAAGGCCCTCATGTGAACACGGGATCCGGTATCAGCGAATGAACGGCAATCAGAATCTGCGTAACATCGTGGTTTGGGTCGTGATCGGCCTCTTGGTCTTGGCGCTGATCAACCTGTTCTCCGGCACCACGCCGCAGGTCAGCAAAAGCGACATCCCGCTCTGGCAGGTCGTGCGCGACGCGGAAGCGGGCAAGATCCAGGAAGTGACGTTCCACGACGAGAAGATCACCGGCAAGTACCGGGACACGAACAAGGAATTCAACAGCGTCGGTCCGAAGGACAACGGCGAAATTGCCAAGCAGCTCGAGGGCTTCAAGGTCAACGTCTCGTTCGCCGACACGAACAGCGAATCGCCTTCGCTGCTATCGATTATCGCCAACTGGTTCCCGATACTCCTCTTGGTCGGCGTCTGGATATTCTTCATGCGCCAGATGCAGGGCGGCGGCGGTAGAGCCATGGGCTTCGGCAAAAGCCGCGCAAAGCTCCTGACCGAACGCCACGGCCGCGTCACGTTTGAAGACGTAGCTGGCATCGACGAAGCCAAAGGCGACCTCCAGGAAATCGTCGAATTCCTGCGCGACCCGCAAAAGTTTCAACGTCTCGGCGGCAAGATCCCGAAGGGCGCGCTGCTCATCGGTCCGCCGGGCACAGGCAAGACGTTGCTCGCGCGCGCCATCGCCGGCGAAGCGAACGTGCCGTTCTTCACGATCTCGGGCTCCGACTTCGTCGAAATGTTCGTGGGCGTCGGCGCCAGCCGCGTGCGCGACATGTTCGAGCAGGCCAAGAAGAACGCGCCTTGCATCATCTTCATCGACGAAATCGACGCCGTCGGCCGCCATCGTGGCGCAGGCCTTGGCGGCGGTAACGACGAGCGTGAGCAGACGCTCAACCAATTGCTCGTCGAGATGGACGGCTTCGACACGAACGAGGGCGTGATCCTGATCGCGGCGACGAACCGCCCGGACGTTCTGGACCCGGCGCTGCTTCGCCCAGGCCGCTTCGACCGTCAGATCGTGGTGCCGAACCCCGACATCGTCGGTCGCGAAAAGATTCTCAAAGTGCACATGAAGAAGGTGCCGCTCGCACCGGACGTGAACGCGAACGTCATCGCACGCGGCACGCCCGGCTTCTCCGGCGCCGACTTGGCGAACCTCGTGAACGAGGCGGCACTGCTGGCCGCGCGCTTGAACAAGCGCATGGTCACGATGCGCGACTTCGAAGAAGCCAAAGACAAGGTCATGATGGGCGCCGAGCGCCGCTCGATGGTCATGTCGGAAGACGAGAAGAAACTGACCGCCTACCACGAAGGTGGCCATGCCTTGGTCGCAATGAACGTGCCGGCGGCCGATCCCGTACACAAAGCGACGATCATCCCGCGCGGCCGTGCACTCGGCATGGTCATGCAGCTGCCGGAATCCGACAAGCTTTCGTTCTCGCGCGAGCAAATGGTCTCGCGCATGGCGATCATGATGGGCGGCCGCGTCGCTGAAGAGCTGATCTTCGGTCACGACAAGGTCACCTCCGGCGCGTCGTCGGATATCGAGCAGGCAACGCGCCTGTCGCGCGCCATGGTCACGCGCTGGGGCATGAGCGAAAAGCTCGGCACCGTCGCCTATTCGGCGGACCAGGAAGAAGTCTTCCTCGGCCACTCCGTCTCGCGCACGCAAAACATCTCCGGCGCGACCGCGAAGCTGATCGACGAAGAGATTCGCCGCTTCGTGGACGACGGCTACCAGAAGGCCCGCCAGATTCTGACCGACAAGATCGAAGACCTGCACATCATCGGCCGCGCGCTGCTCGAATTCGAGACCTTGAGCGGCGACGAGATCAAGGCGCTGCTGCGCGGCGAGAAGATCGTGCGCGAACCGCCGAACGACGAGACGCAAACGCCGCGTCCGCCGTCGTCGTCGGTGCCGAGTGCCGGCCGTCCGCGTGGTCCGGACCTGAACCCGGAACCGCAGCCCGGCTAACGCGTCAAGAAAAATATCGCTGACAAAGGCCCCGCAAATTCTTCGCGGGGCCTTTGCTTTTCGTGCGCCATTTGCACAAGCTCCGCGTCCTTCAAGTTTGGGGTTTCATGATGCGTCTCTTCTTCGTGACTGCCGTCGCCTTCGCCGCCACGCTCTCGGCCGCCGCCGCAAGCGAACTCGCGTGTCCAGCAACCCTCGACACCGACGAAACGTCGGGCGGTATGCCGGTCTCCTACAAGTTCCGTTATGTCTCGTTCTTCGACGGCGACCCGCGCGAAATGGCCGACCTCGCGCCGGAAGAAGGTCCAAACCCGAAAGTGCTCGAGCAGCGCTGGCAGTTCACCCGCTCGCCCGGCCGCCCCATCGTCATGGTCTGCCGTTACCACGAAACCGATCGCACGGTCGTGCCCGAAGTCCCACCCGACGTCCAAGAATGTAAGCTCGAAGGCCTCATCACCGACCAAGGCGAAGTCGTTGGCTCCCCGTCGCTGACGTGCCGTTGATCTGCACAAAGAAGTGTCATGGTCCGCGCAGGCGGACCACCCAC